>CALGFH010000217.1 GCA_937881255.1 uncultured Actinomycetes bacterium | reverse complement strand
CGACCAGTGGGACAACATCAAGGAGCTGTTCGGCCTCTAGGCGGCCCGATGTACCGGTTCCTGCTGACGGTGGCAATCGCCCTGGTCATCTGGGCGCTGCTGGCGGGGCTGGCCGCCTTGCTCGGGTTCCTGTAGAACCTGCGCATGAGCCACGCCGCCGAAGATCGAGCACGCCCCAATCCGGTCTGGCTGCTGGTCGTGGTCGTGATGGTCGGGCTGGCCCTGGCCGGCCCGGTGATCATGGTCCGCGACCAGCTCGCCGACGCCCCGGCCGCGGCGCCCACCGCCGCCGAGGGGGCGCAGCCGGCCGAGGGTGCGGCCGCCGAGGCCGCCGCCGCCGGTGGGACGGTGAAGATGGCCGGGCTGGCCTTCGCTCCCGAGGCCCTCTCGGTGGCCAGGGGCGCGACGGTGGTCTTCGACAACGACGACACCGCCCCCCATACGGTCACGGCCCGCTCCGGCGGGGTCGACTCGGGCGTGCTCGACCCCGGCAGGCAGTTCAGCCTGGTCGTCAGCGACGGCTTCGACTACTTCTGCAGCATCCACCCGAGCATGACCGGCAAGATCGCCGTGACCGGCTGACCAGGAGGCGTGGTGGACATCGTCGAGCTCCTCAACGACCTGACCGGCGGCCAGCTGCTGCTCTGGAAGGTGCTGCTGACCTCCGTGATCTTCGCCTGCGCGGGGCTCCAGGTGATGCTGGCGGCCCGCTTCTACGAGGCCAGCACGGTGCCGCCCATCTCCACCGGGGCGGCCTCGCGGACCCACCGCCTGAACGGCAAGCTCACCGTCACCCTGGCCGTGGTCGTCGCCCTCTCCTGCCTGGCCGGGCCGGCCGGGCCGACCTCCCCGACCCGGGTGCTGCTCCACTCGGTCTTCGGGAGCCTGGTCTTCGGCCTGCTCGCGGCCAAGTACGCCGTGCTCAAGCTGTGGCCGGCCGGCGGCCGCTACCTGCCGTGGATCGGCAGCGGCCTGTTCCTGACCTTCGCCGCCATCTGGGCCACCAGCGTGGCCGACTACGTGACCGCGAGGTAGCCCACATGCGCGCCTTCCGCCTCCTGCCCCTGCTCGCCCTGACCGGCCTGGTCCTGGTGGCCGCCCCGGCCCCCGCGGCCGCCCCGGCCCCCGCGGCCGTCCCGGCCGCCTCGGCCCAGGACGCCGGCACGGCCGAGATCATCGACTTCGACTTCTCCCCGCGGCGCCTGACCGTCGAGGCCGGGACCACGGTCACCTGGTCCAACACCGGCGAGCGGCCCCACACGGCCACCGACCGCGGCGGCACCTTCGACACCAAGCCGATCGCCCCCGGGGCCAGCGCCGAGGTCACCCTGAGCGCGCCCGGGACCTACTTCTACTTCTGCCGCATCAACCCGGCCAAGATGAACGGGGTCCTGACCGTCGAGCCGGGGGCCGACGAGGCCAGGACGGCCCGGGTCCAGGCGATCGACCCCGGCCAGACCGGCGACAAGCTCCGCTTCGACCCGGACGAGCTGAGCGTGGCCGCCGGGACCACCCTGCTGGTGGCCAACGTCGGCGGCAAGCCGCACACCCTCACCGCCGACGACGGCTCCTTCGACACCGGCATCATCGACCCGGGGGCCCAGGGCGGCCGCTTCGCCGGCGACAACGCCAGCGTGACCCTGAACCAGGCCGGCACCTTCAGGTTCCACTGCGAGATCCACCCGGCGGCCATGAAGGGGGTGGTGACGGTCACCGGCGAGGCCGCGGCGGCCGGCCCGGTCCAGGCCTCGGCCGGCCCGCGGGAGGTCGACGTGGGCGCGGCCGACTTCGCCTTCGAGCCCAAGGACGCCTCGGTGGCCGCCGGGGGCAAGGTGACGGTCACCAACAACGGCCAGGCCCCCCACACCATGACCCTGGACGACGTCGACCTGGACACCGGCAACATCGAGCCCGGAGCCAGCGCCGACCTGACCGCCCCCGACGCCCCAGGCAGCTACAGCTACCGCTGCGCCGTCCACCCGGCCCGCATGCGCGGCGTCCTGGTGGTCCTGGGCCGCGACACCGAGGACCCCAACGCCCAGGCCGCCGCCCCCGCGCCAGTCCCAGCCCCCGCTTCCGGAGGCGGTGGGGGTCCCAGCGGCGGCGTCACCGCCTTCGTCCTGGCCACCGCCGTGGTCGCCGCCTTCATCGGCGGGATCGGGGTGAGCGCGTTCGCCCTCCGCCGCCGCACCGCCACCTGACAACCCACCGGCGGGGAAGGGGGCGATCGGCTGTCCACAGCCCCTCAGCGGCGGTCGACGAACAGGGCCTGGGCGGAGCGGCCGATCGGGCCCTGCTGGTCGTGGAGGGTGGTGTCGGCCAGGCCGATGCCGGCGGTGGCGGTGGTGGTCGCCTCCAGGGCGACCCACTCGCCGGTCGGGGGGCGCAGGAGGTAGACGGTCAGGTCGGGGTTGATGAAGCGCCAGCGCTGGAAGTCGAGGCTGGCGCTGACCCCGTTGCCGGAGTCGGCCGCGATCAGCACCCGGCACAGGGGCGACGGCGCCTCGCCGGCCACCAGGGGATGGCGCATGCGCGCCCAGACCGTGGCCGGGCCGAGCTCGAGGAACGACCCGGCCACGAAGCGGAACTCCATGGCCGTGTGGTAGCCGACCTCCTGGCCGGTTGGGAAGAACGGCGTGATGCGCCCGGCCTCCGGCCCCGGCAGTCGCGCTCCCGGGACCAGGCCGTCGGGCAGGTCGAGCTCGGCCGTGCGGATGCGCAGGGCGGTGGCCCGCATCACCTCGGCCTCCCCGGCCAGCAGGGTGGCCTCGACCAGCTCGACGCTGCGGCCGCCCCGCAGCAGGCGGGTGGCCACCGCCAGCTCGGCCATGGGCGGCGGCCGCAGGATCTCGAAGGTGACCCGGGCGACCTGGAACCCGGCCCGGTCGGAGTGGCCCTCCACCGCCCGGCCGAGCAGCGCCGCCGGCGGGCCGGCGTGCTGCAGCCCCGGGGCCCACGGGCCCTGGGTCAGCTCTGTGGCGCGGAACCGGTCCGGGCCGAGCACGTCGAAGAACGCTTCGGACATGGGCGAAGTGTACGGTCGCCGGAGTTGACCGGGCCGGCTCGCTCGGTCGAGGCTAGCCGTCATGTGGGAGTACGCGATCCGCGAGTACGTGCAGGAGTGGGGCGAGCAGACCGAGGACCGGTCGATGGGCGCCTTCCTGGCCGAGCTGAACCGGCTCGGGGAGGACGGCTGGGAGGCGGTCGGGATCACGCCGCGGACCCACTACGACCGGGGCGGCGGGCCGGGGGGCTGGGACAGCTACACCTTCGTGGTGCTCCTGAAGCGGCTGCGGCCGGCCGACGACATGATGCCGAGGAGTTGAGGTCATGAAGGGTGCGATCCGGGTCCTGTTCGTCGGCGCCGCCGCCGGGTACCTGGCCGGCCAGGTCATGGACCAGGCCACCACCTGGTTCTACGGCCGCCAGAGCGACGCCTCCAAGGAACGCGAGACCGAGCTGCTGCCCGAGGGCGCCCCGATTGCGGCGGCCCGGAAGCTGGCCGGCCTGATCGGGGCCGAGCCGACCGACGAGCAGGCCGGGCAGCTCGCCACCGCCCTGCACCGGTGCCTGGGACAGGGCTACGGCGTGGCCGCGGCCGCCCTGACCCGCCGCGGGACGCCACCCCTGGCCGCCGGGGTGGGCGCCGGGGTGGGCGGGTTCCTGCTGTTCGACGAGCTGGCCAACAGCCTGTTCTTCACCCCGCCGCCCCAGGCCTACCCGCCCGAGAGCCACCTGCGCGGGGTCGTCGGCCACCTCACCTTCGGCGTCGCCACCGGCGCCCTCCTGGCCCTGGCCCGGCGGCTGCGCCTGCTCTAGCGGCGGTCGAGCAGCGAACCGGGCTGGGCACCGCGCACGGAGGCGTCGAGGACCTCGGCGACGTGGGCCATGGCCAGGCGGTGGCCGCGGCGTTCGAGGGCGTTGCGGAGCTGGAGCAGGCAGCCGGGGTTGGAGGTGACCAGCAGGTCGGCTCCGGTGGCGAGGACGTTGGCGGCCTTGCGGTCGCCCAGCTCGGCCGCCGGCTCTGGCTCGACCAGGTTGTAGATGCCGGCCGAGCCGCAGCAGATCTCGGACTCGGGGATCTCGCGCACCTGCATGCCGGGGATGGCCCGGAGCGCCTTGCGGGGCTGGGCCCGGATGCCCTGGGCGTGGGCCAGGTGGCAGGCGTCGTGCCAGGCCACCTTCATCGGCAGCGGGTGCCGGGGGGCCACCGGGCCGAGCTCGACCAGCAGCTCGGACAGGTCGCGGACCTTGTCGGAGAAGGCCTTGGCCCGCTCGGCGTACGCCGGGTCGTCGCGCAGCAGGTGGCCGTACTCCTTCATGGCCGAGCCGCAGCCGGCCGCGTTGACCACCACCTGGTCGACCCCCGCGGCCTCGAAGGTCTCGATGGCCGCCCTGGCGAACGCCTGGGCCTCGGCCTCGCGGCCGGCGTGGAGGCTGAGGGCGCCGCAGCAGCCCTGGCCGGAGGGGGCCACGACCTCGCAGCCGTCGGCGGCCAGGACCCGGGCGGTGGCCGCGTTGACCTCGGGGAAGAAGACCCGCTGGACGCAGCCGGTGAGCATCCCGACCCGCCGTCGTCGCGGACCGGTCGCCGGGGTGACCTCGGGCACCGGCTCGAGCCGGCCGAGCGCCGGGGTGAGCCGCTCCATGGCCGAGAGGCGGTCGGGCAGCCGGTCCAGCAGCCCGGCCCGCCTGGCCAGGGTGCCGATGCCGGAGCGCTGGTAGAGGCGGAGGGGGCCGCGGAGCAGGCGCAGCCGCCGCGGGTAAGGGAAGAGCCGGAAGATCAGCGCCCGGAAGGCCTTGTCGCGGCGGGAGCGCGGGTAGCGGCGCTCGACCTGCTGGCGGGTGGCCTCGATCAGCTTGCCGTACTGGACCCCCGACGGGCAGGCGGTGACGCAGGCCATGCAGCCGAGGCACTGGTCGAAGTGGCGGACCATCTCGTCGTTCATGGCCTCGCCCTGGCGCCCGATCTCCATCAGGTAGATCCGGCCCCGGGGCGAGTCCATCTCCTCGCCCCAGAGCACATAGGTCGGGCAGGTGGGCAGGCAGAAGCCGCAGTGGACGCAGTCGTCGATCAGCTCCTGGGAGGGCGGGTGGTGGTCGTCGAAGGCGGGCAGGACGGCCACCCCGGCCTCGGGCCGCCCGGCCCCCTCGGTGGCCCTGTCCGCCTGGCCGGGGTCGGCCCCGACCTCGTCGGGCAGCCCCTCCGGCCCCCTGGCCCCGATCTGGGTCGCCGACGCCCGCTCGTGGGCCGGCTCGGGTCCCGTTCCGGTCTGCTCGGTCATCAGATGCCTCCCACGAACCGGCCAGGGCTCATCCGGCGGTCAGGGTCGAACCGCTCCTTGACCCGGCGCATCAGGCCAAGGGCGTCGCCGGCCGGCCCCCAGGCGTCGACCTGCCCCTTGAGGTGCGGCGGGGCCTTGACCACGACCAGGCCGCCCCCGCGGGCGGCCAGCCGCTCCCTGGCCTCGGTGACCCAGCCGACCATCCTCGGAACCGCCGGGCTGTCGGCCGGGAGCTCGCCCTCACGGGCGTCGCTGGCCAGCCAGAGCACGCCGGTGCCGGCGTGGGCCCGGAGCGAGCCGCCCCAGCGCAGCGGCCCGCGCCCCCGCAGCTCGGCCAGGACGGCAGGCAGCTCGGCCGGCGGGAAGGTGGCCTTGAACGCGAGCTCCGCCTTCTCGAACGGGAGCGCGCCCAGCTGGCTGAGGGCGGCGTCGGTCTGCCCGGGCCCGGCCACGGCCGCCGACCCGACCTGGCCAAGCAGCTCGGCGGCGGCCGTCGCCTGGGCCTCCACCCCCGGCTGGATGCCCTCGAACACAGTAGTGAGCCGGCCCGGCCAGCCCCACTCGTCCACCACCAGCTCGACCGCGCTCGGCTCAAGGGGGGAGCGGAGCAGCCGCTGCACCGCCCGGCCGGCCTGGGCCGGCTCCTCCACCTCGAGGGTGACCACGGCCGCGGCGGCGGGCAGCGGGTGCAGGCGGAAGATGACCTCGGCGATCATGCCCAGGGTGCCCAGCGACCCGCAGAACAGCTTGGCCAGGTCGTAGCCGGCGACGTTCTTGACCACCTTGCCGCCGGCGTGGGCGACGGTGCCGTCGGCCAGGACCACGGTGATGCCGATGATCAGGTCGCGGACGGTGCCGTAGCGCAGCCGCCGCGGGCCCGAGGCGTTGGCCGCGACCACCCCGCCGACGGTGGCCCGGGGCTCGGGCGGGTCGAGGGCCAGCCACTGGCCGGCCGGGGCCAGGGCCGCCTGGAGGTCGGCCAGCCGGACCCCGGCCTGGGCCCGGACGACCAGGTCGCCGGCGGCGTGCTCCAGCACCTGGTCGAGGCGCTCGCTCGACACCAGCAGGTCGGCCCGCTCGGGCGGGTTGCCGAGCCCGAGCTTGCTGGCCCCGCCGGCGAAGACGACGGCCAGGCCGTCCTCGGCCGCGGCTCGCAGCACCTGGCTGGCCTCCTCCACCGACCCCGGGCGGGCCAGCCGGGCCACCGGCACCCCGTCGACCGCGGTGCCCGCCGGGGCCGGCCCGACCAGGCCGCCCTGCTCCAGCTCCTGGGTGCCCATGGCTCAGAACACCTCCGCCAGGCCGGCCTGCTCGACCGGGTGGACCCGGCGCGGGCCGGGCCGCTCGCCGCACAGCCGCGGGGTCGGGAACACCTTGCCCGGGTTGGCCCGCCCGTCGGGGTCGAAGGCGCAGCGCACCAGCTGCATGGTGTCCAGGTCCTCGGCGCTGAACTGCTTGGGCAGGTACTGCTTCTTGTCGAAGCCGACGCCGTGCTCGCCGGTGATCGAGCCGCCGTGGTCGAGGCAGGTGTAGAGGATCTCGGCCGACAGCTCCTCGGCCCGCTGCTCCTGGCCCTCGACCTCGCCGTCGTAGAGCACCAGCGGGTGCAGGTTGCCGTCCCCGGCGTGGAACACGTTGGCCACCCGCAGCCCGCGCTCGTCGGCCAGCTCGGTGATGCGGCGCAGCACCTCGGGCAGGGCGGTCCGGGGGATGACCCCGTCCTGGACGTAGTAGTCGGGGCTGATCCGCCCGACGGCGGCAAAGGCCGACTTGCGGCCCTTCCAGAACAGGGCCCGCTGGTCGTCGTCCTCGGCGATCTGGATGGTGGTCGAGCCGGCCTCCTGGCAGAGCCGCTCGACCTCGTCGAACTGGTGCGCGACCTCGGCCTCGGGCCCGTCCAGCTCCACCACCAGGACCGCGCCGGCCCCCTCGGGGTAGTGGACGTGCACGGCCGCCTCGGCCGCCTCCATGGCCAGGGCGTCCATCATCTCGATGGCCGCCGGGACGATCCCGGCCCCGATGATCCTGGACACGGCGTCGCCGGCCTGGTCGGTGCCCTCGAAGGCGGCCAGCAGGGTCCGGACCGCCTCGGGCTTGCGCAGCAGCCGCAGGGTCACGGTGGTGGCGATGCCGAGGGTGCCCTCGCTGCCGACGAAGGCGCCGAGCAGGTCGTAGCCGGGCGGGTCGGGCGCCTTGCCGCCTCCCAGGTGGACCAGCTCGCCGTCGGGCAGGACCACCTCGAGGCCGGTGACGTGGTTGGTGGTGAAGCCGTACTTGAGGCAGTGGGCGCCGCCCGAGTTCTCGGCCACGTTGCCCCCGATGGAGCAGACCTGCTGGCTGGAGGGGTCGGGGGCGTAGTAGAAGCCGTCGCCGGCCACCTCCTTGGTGACCTGGAGGTTCAGCACCCCCGGCTCGACCACGGCCCGCTGGTTGTCCAGGTCGACCTCGAGGATGCGGCGCATCCGGGCGAGCACGATCAGCACCCCGTCCGACACCGGCAGGGCCCCGCCGGACAGGCCGGTGCCCGACCCGCGGGCCACGAACGGCACCCCGGCCTCGTGGCAGGCCCTGACCACCCCCTGGGCCTGGTCGGCCGTCTCGGGGAGCACGACCACGCTGGGGACGACCCGGAAGTTGGCCAGGCCGTCGCACTCGTAGGTGCGCAGCTGGTTGCGCTCGGAGATCACCCCCTGGGGGCCGGTGATCTCCTCCAGCCGGCGGATGAGGGCTTCCCTGTCCATCGTGCCCTCCTGGGTCCGAGGGTCAGTCCAGCTGCTCGTAGGCGGGGATGGTCAGGAACTCGATGAACTCGTCGGCCAGGGCGACCTGCTCGAACAGGGCCCTTGACTGGTCGGGGCGGCCCTCGGTGTAGAAGAAGTCGTCCCCGACCTGCTCGCGGATCTTCTCCAGCTCCTCGGTGGCGGTCTGGCGGACCAGGTCGGCGGTGACCGTCTGGCCCTCGGCCAGCTTGACGCCGTTGTGGACCCACTGCCAGACCTGGGAGCGGGAGATCTCGGCCGTGGCCGCGTCCTCCATCAGGTTGAAGATCGGGGCCGCGCCCTGGCCCCGCAGCCAGGAGGAGATGTACTGGATGCCGACGTTGACGTTGTTGCGCAGCCCCTCCTCGGTCGCCTCGCCCGGGGTGGCGGCGATGTCGAGCAGCTCGGCCTGGCCGACCTGGACGTCGTCGCGCTGGCGGCCGATCTGGTTGGGCCGCTCCCCCAGGACGCCGTCGAACACCTCCATGGCCACCGGGACCAGGTCGGGGTGGGCGACCCAGGTGCCGTCGAAGCCGTCGCCGGCCTCGCGCTGCTTGTCCTCGCGGACCTTGGCCACCGCCTGCTCGTTGATCTCGGGCCGCTTGCGGCTGGGGATGAAGGCCGACATGCCGCCCATGGCGAACGCCCCCCGGCGGTGGCAGGTCTTGACCAGCAGCTGGGTGTAGGCGCGCATGAACGGCACCGTCATGGTGACCTTGTTGCGGTCGGGCAGGGTGAACTCGGGCCGGTTCCGGAACTTCTTGATGACCGAGAACATGTAGTCCCAGCGGCCGGCGTTCAGCCCGGCCGAGTGGTCGCGCAGCTCGTACAGGATCTCGTCCATCTCGAAGGCGGCCGTGATCGTCTCGATCAGCACCGTCGCCTTGACCGTGCCCCGGTCGATGCCGAGGCGGTCCTGGGCCAGCTGGAAGGCGTCGTTCCAGAGCCTGGCCTCCAGGTGGCTCTCCAGCTTGGGCAGGTACAGGAACACCCCCTTGCCCTGGTCGAGCAGGCGCCTGGCACCGTGGAACATGAACAGCCCGAAGTCGGTCAGGCTGGCCGAGACCGGCCGCCCGTCGACGGTGATGTGCTTCTCGGGCAGGTGCCAGCCCCGCGGCCGCGGCATCAGGGTCGCCGTCTCCTCGTTCAGGCGGTACTGGCGGCCGTCGGGGCTCTCGAAGCTGATCGTGCCCTCGATGGCGTCGACCAGGTTCTGCTGCCCGCCGAACATGTTCTCCCAGGTCGGGGCGTTGGCGTCCTCGAAGTCGGCCATGAACACCCTGGCCCCGGAGTTGAGGGCGTTGATCAGCATCTTGCGGTCGGTCGGCCCGGTGATCTCGACCCGCCGGTCGGCGATCCCCTCCACCGGGGCGACCCGCCAGTCACCCTCGCGCACCGGCGCCGTCTCGGCGAGGAAGTCGGGCAGCTCGCCGGCGTCGAAGCTGGCCTGGCGCTCGCCCCGCCTGGCCAGCAGCGCCTCCCGGGTCGGGCCCAGCTCCCGCTGCAGCTCGGCCACCAGCCCCAGCGCCTCGTCGCTCAGGACGGCCCCGTACTTCTCCCGCGCCGGCCCGTGGACCTCAACACCGTCCGGATCTGCCATCGCCAGCCTCCGTCGCTCGACACAGGTATGCCCATTGTGTCAGGGGGCGAGCCGCTCGATCTTCCAGCCGTCGCCGACGCGGCGGTAGCGGAGGCGGTCGTGGAGGCGGTTGGGGCGGCCCTGCCAGAACTC
>CALGFH010000216.1 GCA_937881255.1 uncultured Actinomycetes bacterium | reverse complement strand
TGCTGGGCAGCCTCGCCTCCGGCAACCAGGTCGACGCCGGCATCGGCGACATCTCGCCGTCGGTCCCGGTGATGGTCTGCGGCAACGGCGTGGGAGTGCTCGGTGACGCCTCGGCCAGCTGCGGGGCCGCCCCGAGCGACAGCTCGTCCTCCGGTACCACCGGCTCGACCCAGGCCGACGGGACCCTCGCCGGCAACCAGGCCGAGGTCGCTGTCGGCGACGTCGCGGCCACCGTCCCGGTGACCGCCTCCTGCAACAGCGTCGGCCTGCTCGGCGACGCCTCGTCCAACTGCGGCACCTCCACCAGCCCGGGCACCGACCCTGGCACCGACAGCGGGATCGACACCGGGATCGACACGGGGATCGGGGTCGACATCGGGATCAACACCGGTGGCGAGATCAGCACCGGGGGGATCATCGCCCCGCCGCCGGGGACCACCTCGCCGGGTGGGGACGACGCCGACGGCACCCCCGGGTCGACCGGGACCTCGGGGATCCCCGGGATCCCTGGGCTGACCCCGGGCTCCGGCGGGGCTGACGGCTCCGTCACCAGCTTCGCTCCGGTTCGTCCCTCCGTCGCCGGCTCCGGCGCCCTGCCGTTCACCGGCGCCACCAGCGACCTGCTCGCCATCGCCGCCTTCGGGCTGCTGATCGCGGGCGCCCTGGTCGTGCGGGCAACCCGGCCCGCCGCCGCACGGGAAGGAGGTGGTGACCGGTAGTCCCCGCCGAGGCGGCCGGACAGCAAGCGCTGATGGTCACCGGCCGCTGATCGGCACCGACGCGTGGGTCGCACGGCGCGGGGCGTGCGGCCCACGCTCACCCTTCCCACGGGCCAATGGCCCGTCCGGCCTCAGCGGCCGCTGAAGAACCCGCGGACGACCTCGATCACCCGGTCCTGCTGGGGCTCGGTGAGCTCCGGGTACAGGGGCAGCGACAGGCACTCGGCCGCCCACGCCTCGGTGGCCGGCAGGTCGCCCCAGGCCAGGCCGAGGTGGCGCCAGGCCGGCTGGAGGTGCAGGGGGACGGGGTAGTGGATCCCGGCCCCGACCCCGGCGGCCCGGCAGGCCGCCAGCAGCTCGTCGCGGTGCCGGGTCCGGACCACGTGGAGGTGGCGGGCGCTGTTGCGGCCCTCGGGCCGGGGCGGCGGCACCAGGTCGCCCACCCCGGCCAGGGCCTCGTCGTAGCGGCCGGCCAGCCGTTCGCGGGCGGCGTTGCCGGCCTCCAGCCGCTCCAGCTTGACCCGGAGGACGGCCGCCTGGAGCGTGTCCAGGCGCTCGCCCCAGCCGACCTCGGCGTGCTCGTACTTGGAGGTGCGGCCGTGGTCGCGGAGCCGGGCCACCCGGTCGGCCAGCTCCTCGTCGTCGGTGGTGACCGCGCCGGCGTCGCCGAAGGCGCCGAGGTTCTTGCCGGGGTAGAAGCTGAACGCGGCCAGCCGCCCGACCGCGCCGGCCCGCCGCACCTGGCCGTCGGCTCCTGTCAGGGTGGCCCCGTGGGCCTGGGCGGCGTCCTCGACCACGGGCACGCCCGCCTCGGCGGCCACGGCCTGGATCGCGGGCAGGTCGACCGGCAGCCCGTACAGGTGGACGGGCAGGACCGCGGCCGTCCCCTCGATGGCGCCGGCCAGGGCCTTGGGGTCCATGCCGCCGGTGGCCTCGTCGACGTCGACGAACCGCGGCCCGGCCCCGGCGTGGGCGATCGCCTCGGCCGAGGCGGTGAAGGTGTGGGCCACGGTGGCCACCTCGTCGCCCGGCCCGACCCCGAGCGCGGCCAGGGCCAGGTGGATCGCGGCCGTTCCCGAGGCCACCCCGACCGCCCGCCGGGTCCCGCAGAAGCTCGCGAAGGCCGCCTCGAAGGCGGCCACCTCCGGGCCCATGATGAACCGGCCGCTCCGCACCACCCCGGCCACGGCCGCGTCCAGCTCCTCCTGCTGGGCGAGATAGGCGGCCCGGACGTCGACCAGCGGAACGGCATCGGCCACCTGGGCGCTCCTTGATCTCGGGTTCGCGGACCTGCCGGGCATGGTGGCACCACCGCCGCCCTCGGCTCAATCGGGCGGCTACCATCCGCCCGGCGGACGCGGAGGAGGGAGGCGGCCATGCCGGACGGAGCTGGCGTGCGGGTGGAGCGGGACGGGCCGGTGACGGTGGTGACGATCGACCGGCCGGAGCGGCGCAACGCCGTCGACCGGGCGGCCGCCGACGCCCTGGCCGCGGCCTTCCGCGAGGCCGACCGCGACCCGGGAACCTCGGTGGCCGTGCTCACCGGCGCCGGCGGCGCCTTCTGCGCCGGGGCCGATCTCAAGGCGGTCGCCGCCGGCGACCCGCCCCGGGTGGCCCCGGACGGCGACGGGCCGATGGGCCCGACCCGGCTGCGGCTGTCCAAGCCGGTGCTGGCCGCCATCGAGGGCCCGGCGGTGGCCGGCGGGCTGGAGCTGGCCCTCTGGTGCGACCTGCGGGTGGCCGCCGAGGGCGCCACCCTCGGCGTGCTCAACCGCCGCTTCGGGGTGCCGCTGATCGACCTGGGCACGATCCGCCTGCCCCGGATCGTCGGCCACGGCCGGGCCATGGACCTGCTCCTCACCGGGCGGGCCGTCGGGGCCGCCGAGGCCCTGGCCATGGGCCTGGTCAACCGGGTGGTGCCCGACGGCCAGGCCCTCACGGCCACGGTCGGGCTGGCCCACGAGCTGGCCGCGCTGCCCCAGGCCGGGCTGCGCAACGACCGGCTGTCCGCGATCGAGCAGTGGGACCTGGCCGAGCCGGAGGCGGTCGCCAACGAGCTCCGCCGCGGGATGGCGACCCTCGCCTCGGGGGAGACGGCCGCGGGGGCGGCCGACTTCGCCGCAGGTGAGGGCCGCCACGGGGCGGCTTTTCCCCGCACCCCGGAGTCTGAAACTCGGTAGTAGTCCCTGTCCGGACGGCATTGTCCCGGTCCAATCGACCTTGCTATGGTTCCGCGCTGTCCGACGGACGTGTATGCAACCGAGGGGGCAACGCCGTGACCCGCCGTCTTGTCCTGGTTGTCTCGCTGGTGGTCGCCCTGTGCGCCACCGTGGTGGCGACCGCCACCGCCGACGTCGAGGCCGACATCGGCCTCGAGATCCGGCTGCCCCTGCCCGCCCTGCCGCTCGGCCCCGGCCCCCTGTACCCGCTGGACAACTACGGGCCCAGGGCCGACGACAACGCCGTGCTCCGCTGGAGCGAGCAGTCCCTGGCCGCCATCCGGGCCCTGAAGACCGGCCCGACGATCAACGCCCGCGCCCTGGCCATCGTGCACACCGCCATGTACGACGCCTGGGCGGCCTATGACGCCAAGGCGGTCGGAACCCGTCTCGGCGGGTCGCTGCGCCGCCCGGCGGCCGAGCGCACCGACGCCTACAAGAGCCAGGCGGTCAGCTACGCCGCCTACCGGGCCCTGCTCAACCTGTTCCCGGCCCGCTCGGCCGACTTCCGCGGGCTGATGACGGGCATGGGGTACGACCCCGACGACGCCTCCACCGACCCGGCCTCGCCGACCGGGGTCGGGAACCAGGCCGCCGCGGCCGTGCTCGCCTTCCGGGCCGGCGACGGATCCAACCAGGCAGGCGGCTACGCCGACACCAGCGGCTACGTCCCGGTCAACACCCCCGACCAGGTCAACGACCCGTTCCGCTGGCAGCCACTGCGCTTTGTCGACGCCAGCGGCAACACCGTCGTCCAGAAGTATGCGACGCCGCATTGGCAGAATGTCACGCCGTTCGCGCTGACCTCGCCCAACCAGTTCCTGCCGCCCGGCCCGACCCTGCGGACACTGCTGCTGCTGGACCAGGAGGTCACCGACACCCTCCTGCAGAGCGCGACCCTCACCGACCTCTCCAAGGTCCGGGCCGAGTACTGGGCCGACGGGCCGGCCAGCGAGACCCCGCCGGGGCACTGGATGCTGTTCGGCGGGGCCGCCGCCAGGGCCAGGGGCTACACCCTGGACCAGAGTGTCAAGCTGACCTTCGCCCTGGCCAACGCCGAGCTGGACGCCAGCATCGCCGCCTGGAACGCCAAGCGCCGCTGGGACTACGTGCGGCCGATCACCGCCGTCCGGAACCGGATGAAGGGAAAGCTGGTGCTCGCCTGGGCCGGCCCCTACAAGGGCACCCGCCTGATCATGGGTGAGACCTGGCATCCGTACCAGGCGACGACCTTCCCGACGCCGCCCTTCCCCGAGTACGTGTCCGGGCACTCCACCTTCAGCGGCGCCGGGGCCCGGGTCCTCCAGCAGTTCACCGGCAGCGACCTGTTCGGGGCCAGGGTGACGGTCCGCCCGGGCACCTCGTTCATCGAGCCCGGGGCCACCCCGCTGCTGCCGGCGGTGCTCCTCTGGCCCACCTTCAGCATGGCCATGGACGAGGCCGGCAACTCCCGCCGCCAGGGTGGCATCCATTTCCCCGACGCCGACGTCCACGGCCGTAACCTGGGCGCGTCAGTGGGCCAGAACGCCTGGACCAAGGCCCAGACCTACTTCAACGGCACGGCGGGCGGCTAGCCCCCCCTCCCGTCCGCCTGGCGGCTGCCGCGCGGTCTGCTCACCCTCGAAGGAAGCGGCCGCGCGGCAACCCGCCGCCGACGTCTCACACCGAGATGACGAGCTTTCCTTGGGCGTGTCCCTCGCCCAGGTACCGGAGCGCGTCCGCGGTCTCGCTGAGCGGGTAGCTCCGTTCCACGACCGAGGTCACCGTTCCGGCCTGGAGAAGATGCTGGAGGGCCGCCAGGTCCTCGTTGCGGCTCTTGGAGATGAAGAACAGCACCTTCTGACTGGCCCGGAGTGACGCCAGGCGGACCTTGCCAAGGTGGTCCAGCGGCCCGAGCAGACGGTTGCCTTTGGGTGCCCCGACCATGACCAGGGTCGCTCGCTGGGTGAGGACGCGCCGACAGGCTGCCCAGGATCTGCTGCCCGCGACATCGAACAGCAGGTCATAGCGACGATCGTTCCGGGTGAAGTCCTCTTTCGTGTAGTCGATGACCTGGTCGGCGCCGAGCGAGGCGACCAGGTCCAGATTTCTGGTGCTGCACACCCCGGTCACCTCGGCACCCAACGCCTTGGCGATCTGGACGGCGAAGGTGCCCACGCCTCCCGACGCCCCGTTGATCAGCACCTGCTGCCCCGGCTGGACCCGGCCCTTGTCGCGAAGCCCCTGCAGGGCAGTGAGCCCGGCCACGGGGACGGCCGCGGCCTGCTCGAACGACACCTTGGCCGGCTTCAGCACCAGCGCGTCCTCGGGAACGGTGACGTACTCGGCCAAGGTCCCGGTGCCCGCGCCGAACACCTCGTCGCCCGGCTCCAAGCGGGTGACGTTCCCGCCGACGGCCTCGACCACGCCCGCGAGGTCGAGGCCCAGCCTGGACTTGGGCTTGCGCAGCCCCATCTGCGGGCGGGCGACCCAGGGCGTTCCGGTCATGGCGTACCAGTCGGCCGGGTTCACCGAGGCCGCATGGACCCGCACCAGCACCTCGTCGTCCCCGGGTTCCGGCTGGTCGATCTCCCGCAGCTCGAGCACCTCCGGTGCGCCGAACCTGTCCTGGACGATCGCCTTCATCGCATGATCACCAGCGAACGTACTCGGCCATGTTGGGATGGTCGAAGATCATCGTCTC
>CALGFH010000215.1 GCA_937881255.1 uncultured Actinomycetes bacterium | reverse complement strand
ACCCTCCCGCGGCTGAGCCTCCCAGCGGTGCTCCAGCTGGGCCCCCGAATCGGGAGGGTAGCGAGGCGGGGAGGGGAGTGCCCCGCGTTGTCCACAGGGCCGCGCCGGTCCGGGGGCCCGGGTACCCGGGGCCGGGGTGCCCGGCGAGTGGTTCCTGGATCGTGGTTGTCGGCTGGGCGTGGCAAGATCCGGGCGATGACCGCCGCGCATCTTCCGCTTGAGACTGTTGTCCGGCCGCGCCTGCCGGTGGATCTCCGGTTGACCCTGGGGCCGTTGCGGCGGGGACCGGGCGACCCGACCAACCTGATCGACCGGGGTGGGAGCTGGTGGCGGGCGACCAGGACCCCGGAGGGGCCGGCCACGGCCTGCTACACGCCTGAAGGAGACGGGATCCGGGTCGCGGCCTGGGGGCCGGGGGCGGGGTGGTGCCTGGAGGCGGCGCCCGAGCTGCTGGGGGCGCGCGACTCGCTGGAGGGGTTCTCCCCCACCGGGCTGGTCGGCGAGCTCCACCACCACTATCCCGGTCTGCGCATCCCCCGCTCCCAGGCGGTGTTCGAGGCGCTGCTGCCCTCGATCCTGGAGCAGAAGGTCACCGGCCGCGAGGCCCACAACGCCTTCGCCGCCATCGTCCGCGCCTGGGGCGAACGGGCCCCCGGCCCGGTGCCCCTGCGCCTCCAGCCGGCCCCCGAGGCCCTCGCCGTCACCCCCTACTTCGCCTTCCATCCCCTCGGGGTCGAGCGCAAGCGCACCGCCGCCATCCAGATGGCGGCCAGCCGCGCCTCCCGGGTCGAGGAGACCGTCACCCTGCCCGCCCCCGACGCCCACCGCCGCCTCCAGGCCCTCCCCGGGGTCGGCCCCTGGACCTCGGCCGAGGTCGCGATCGTGGCCCTGGGCGACGCCGACGCCGTCTCGGTCGGCGACTTCCACCTGCCCCACCTGGTCAGCTACGCCCTCACCGGCGAACGCCGCGGCACCGACGAACGCATGCTCGAGCTCCTCGCCGCCTGGCCCGGCCACCGCGGCCGGGTCCTCCGCCTCCTCACCCGCTCCGGCCGCTACCCCGACCGCCGCGGCCCCCGCATGGCCGTCCGGTCGTTCACCCGGATCTGACGGGAGACCCTAAAGCCCGAACAGGAGCCGTAGGCGATCCTGGACGGAGCTCAGGACGCTCGTGGGCACGCTGCCGAACGGACGGGATCCGAGCCGCGCGGTAGACAGCGAACGGATCTGTTCGCACATCGCGAAGCTGACGTCGCGTAATCCGCCGGCCGGTGGACGAACCTCGACGTGCGTCGGGACGCCTCGCCTGCGGGTGGTGAAGGGGACCGCGACGACGAGATCGGCTGCGCTCTGGTTGATCGGGTCCGCCGAGACAATGAGGACAGGTCGCTCGCCAGCCTGCTCGCGTGCTCGGGTTGGCCCGAGCTCGGCAAGCCACACCTCACCACGGCGAATGACCCTCACAGATCATCGAGCCCATCGGCGAGTGTCGCGTCCCACTCCGCCCGCTCGGCGAGCTCCTCTTCCCAGGCGACCGGGTCGGCCTTGAGCCGCTCGAAGGCGGCGTTGAACTCTGCATAGAACTGCTCGCGGCGGTAGTTCTCGACCGCCCGCTCGAGCACCTTCTGCAGCGGCTCGCCGGTGGCGGCGGCCAGCTTGTGGAGCAGCTCATGGGTGTGCGCACTCACCCGAACCGTCGTCGACGCCACCATCTACTCCCTAATGGCAGACTTCATCTACAAGGGAGTCTACACCTTTGTGACCCGACCCGGTCCCGACCCCGGCTGGCAGGTGGGGCACCAGTAGGTGACGCGTTCGCCGTCGTAGCTGGGCTGGTCGGCTTTGCGGATGGGGGTGGCGCAGCGGCGGCAGGGCTTGCCGGTGCGGCCGGCGACCCAGCTGGTGCGGCCGGGGCGGGTGTCGCCGGTGGTGATCTGGCTGCCGGTGGTGCGGTTGGCCTCCATCAGGCGCTTGAGGAGGTCGACCATGCCCTCGAGGTCCTCGACCTCGCCGACGGGGGTCCAGGGGTCGACGCCGCGGAGGAAGCAGACCTCGGACTTGTAGACGTTGCCAGGGCCGGCGATGGCGCGCTGGTCGAGCAGGGCGGTGCCGATGGCCCGGGTGGGGTCGGCGCGGAGGCGGCGGAGGGCCTCGGCCGGGTCCCAGTCGGGGCCGAGGACGTCGGGGCCGAGGTGGCCGACGACCTCGTGCTCGCCGGCGGTGGGGAGCAGCTCGCAGATGGCCAGGCGGAAGCCGACCGCGACCCAGGGCTCGGTGCGGAGCACGGCCCGGACCTGGAAGTCGGGGCCGCGCCAGCGCTCCCGGGGGCGGTACAGGTGCCAGGAGCCCTCCATCTTGAAGTGGGTGTGCAGGGTGGTGCCGGCGTCGGTGCGCAGCAGCAGGTGCTTGCCCCGGGCGGTCACCTCGCGGACGACCTGGCCGCTGAGGTCGGCGGTGGCGAACCGGGGGACGCGGAAGTCGGTGGCGAGCAGCCGCTGGCCGGCCAGGGCGGTGTGCATGCGGGTGGCGGCCAGGAAGACGGTGTCCCCCTCCGGCATCGGAGGCCCTACCTCCGGAGGCGGAGGCCGCGGGCGGTGGGGCGGAACCCGGCCTCGGTGAGCGCCCGGGCCAGGGGGCTGTCGAACACGGTCTCGCCGTCGGCCTTCTCGACCGCCAGCCGGCCCAGGGCACCGTCGCGGGCGGCCAGGGCGAGGGCGTCGGCCGCCCTGGCCAGGCGGTCGGGGTGGTCGGTGAAGGTGAGCAGGGTCCGGCCGCCCCGCTCCACGTACAGGACCAGGTCGCCGTCGACCAGGATCACCACCGCCCCGGCCTTGCGCCCCGGGCGGTGGCCGGGGCGCTCGCCGGTGCTGCCGGCGGCGGTCCGCTCCGGCCAGGCCAGGGCGGCGCCGTAGGGGTTGGCCGGGTCGGCCGCGGACAGCACCTGGGTCTGGGGCGAGGACGGCGGGTCGGTCAGGGCCCGCAGCCGGTCGACGGCCCCGGGGACGGCGAACTGGGCCCCGCCCAGCCCGTCCACGAAGTAGCCGCGCCGGCAGCGGCCGGCATCCTCCATCGCCTTCAGCACCGGGTACACCCCGGCGAACCCTCCGGGGATGCGCTCGGCCACCACGGCCCCCCGGGTCAGCACCCCGTGCCGGTCCAGCAGCTGCTCGGCCACCGCGTGCAGCCGCCGGGTCGGGTCGG
>CALGFH010000214.1 GCA_937881255.1 uncultured Actinomycetes bacterium | reverse complement strand
TCGGCGACGGCGGCGACGATGGTGGCGGCGCCGACGATCTGGGCGCCGTCGATCAGGTCGGACTCGGTGATGCCGCGGGGGGTGGTGCAGGCGCTGCAGCCCCAGATCTGGCCGCCGGCCTCGACGAAGGAGGCGACCAGCTCGGCCAGGTCGGGGAAGCCGTCGGCGGCGACCGTCTCGGCGTAGCCGCGCTTGCACAGCCAGGCGCCCTCGATGGTCAGCACCACCACCGCCTCCTGCCCGGAGGCGGCGGCCACGTTGGCGGCGATGAAGGGAACGATCGCCCGCTCCGGGTCGTCCCGCCCGTGGGTGCAGTGGAACAGCAGCCTGGTCACCTGGCCCGACCTCCCGGGTAGTCGTCGCTCCGACAGGGCAGACTAGCCTCCGGCAGCCGTCGACGAGGAGGGCACGTGGCAGGGACGCGCATGGTGGTGGTCGGGGGCGACGCGGCCGGGATGAGCGCGGCCGCCCAGGCGCGCAAGCGCCGCAAGCCCGAGGACCTGGAGATCGTCGCCTTCGAGCGGGGGCTGCACACCTCCTACTCGGCCTGCGGGACGCCCTACTACGCCGGCGGCGTGGTCAAGGACTGGCGCGACCTGGTCGCCCGCACCCCCGAGGAGTTCGCCGAGCAGGGCATCGAGGTCCGGACCCGCCACGAGGTCGACGCCGTCGACCTGGAGGCCCGGCGGGTCCGGGTGCGCGACCTGGACGGCGGCCGGGTGGTCGAGGAGCCCTGGGACCTGCTGGTGGTGGCCACCGGCTCCGAGCCGCTGCGCCCGCCCATCGACGGCATCGACCTGCCCGGGGTCTACGGGCTGTCGGTGCTCCAGGACGGCATCGAGCTGCGCAAGGCGATCGACGCCGGCCCGGAGCGGGCGGTGATCGTCGGCGGCGGCTACATCGGCCTGGAAGCGGCCGAGGCCCTGGTCAACCGGGGTGTCGCCACCGCCCTGGTCGAGGCCGCCCCCCAGGTGATGAACCGGATCGACCCCGACATGGGCGAGCTCGTCTCCAAGGCGGTCCGGGACATCGGGGTCGAGCTGTACCTGGAGGAGGAGGTGGCGGCGATCGAGGGCGACGGGCGGGTCAGGGCGGTCCGGACCGCCGAGCGGACCCTGGAGGCCGACCTGGTCGTCCTCGGCCTCGGCACCAAGCCGGCCGTCGGCCTGGCCGGGTCGTCCGGCATCCAGCTCGGCGAAAGCGGCGCCATCGCCGTCAACCCGCGCATGCGGACCCCCCACGACGGGGTCTGGGCGGCCGGCGACTGCGCCGAGTCCCAGCACCTCGTCTCCGGCAAGCCGGTCAGCTACCACCTGGGGACCATCGCCAACAAGCAGGGCCGGGTCTGCGGCATCAACATCGGCGGCGGCTACGCCACCTTCCCGGGCGTGCTCGGCACGGCCGTCTCCAAGGTGTGCGACGTCGAGGTCGCCCGCACCGGGCTGTCCGAGGCCGAGCTGGGCAAGCTCGGCCTGGAGTGGGAGCAGACGGCGGTCGACTCGACCACCAGGGCCGGCTACTTCCCGGGGGCCGCCCCGATCCGGACCAAGGTGCTGGCCGAGCGCCGCTCGGGCCGGCTGCTGGGCGCCCAGATCGTCGGCAAGGAGGGCGCGGCCAAGCGCATCGACGTGTTCGCCACCGCCATCTGGAACGGCATGGCCGTCGACGAGATGGTCAACATGGACCTGTCCTATGCGCCGCCGTTCTCACCGGTCTGGGACCCGGTGCTGATCGCCGTGCGCAAGCTCTCCGAGCAGGTCGAGCGGTCCCTGGCCGACTGTCTGTAGGCGGGTCGGCGGTCAGGAGGCCTCGAGGCCGAACAGCTCGATCCGGTGCTCGCCGCAGAGCCCGAGGTTGGTCGCCTCGGGCCGTCCGCAGGCCCTGACCGTCCCGTCGGGCATGTGCACGTCCGCCCAGCACGCGTCCTCGGCCTGCGGGGCCCGGAACAGCGCCCGGGCCGCGGCCAGCGACAGCGGAGCCAGCTCGGTGTCGACGTCGATGTCCATACGTTTGTGAGCATCGGCATGCCCCGGCTCCTGGTGAAGCCCCCGGTGCTTGGTCCGCCGACCGATTAGGATGAGATGTCACCCTTCCAGCTCCCCGTGGTCGGGACAGCGATGCCATTCGACCTGCAACCGATCGACATCCTCCTGCTCGTGATCCTGGCCCTGGCCGCCCTGAGCGGCTGGCGGCGCGGGTTCGCGATGGTGCTCCTCGGCTACCTCGGGCTGCTGATCGGCCTGGCCCTGGGGGCGTGGGCGGCCACCCAGGCGGGCCTGCTGGTCTCGGCCGACAGCTCGGTGCGGCGGCTGCTGACCGCGGTGGTGGTGTTCTTCCTGGTCGCCGCCGCCTGCCATGCCGTCGGCAACCTGCTCGGCATCCGGGTCCGGTCGCTGCTGGGCGGGCGCTGGACCAGCCGGGCCGACGCCATCGGGGGGGCGGTGGTGGCGACCGTGGTCGCGGCCGTGGCCATGTGGTTCGTCGCCCTGACCCTGAGCAACGTGCCCCTGTCGCCGTTCTCCCGGGCGGTCAACTCCTCCAGCGTGCTCCGGACGATCGACACCTACGCCCCCCGGCCCCCGGCCGCGCTGGCCCAGCTGCGGGGCCTGCTCGGCCGCTCGGGGTTCCCGGAGGCGTTCGCCACCCTGCGCCCGCCGGTGGTCTCCGGCCCCCCGCCCGAGGCGGCCAGGAACCCGGACGTGCTGCGGGCGGCCAACGCCACCCTCAAGATCGAGAGCCGGGGCTGCGGCGGGGTGCTGTTCGGCAGCGGCTTCCCGGTGGCCGGCAACCTGGTCATCACCAACGCCCACGTGGTCGCCGGGTCGCGCCGCCACGAGGTGGTGACCAACGAGGGCGCGCGGACCGGGGCCAGCGTCGTCTACTTCGACCCGGCCCACGACCTGGCCCTGCTGTCGGTCCCCGACCTCTCGGTCAGGCCGCTGCGCCTGGCCACGGCGGCGGCCAAGCGGGGCCAGCAGGCGGTGGTGATCGGCTACCCGGGCGGCGGCCCCCAGAGGGTCATCGGGGCCGAGGTCGTGCTCCGCACCCAGCCCCAGGCCCCGGACATCTACGCCAGGACCCAGGAGGTCCGCCGCGACATCTACGTGCTCCACGCCCGGGTCCGCAAGGGGGTCAGCGGCGGCCCGGTGGTCGACCTGCGGGGCCGGCCGCTTGGGGTGGTGTTCGCCGCCTCGACGGCCGACCAGGCCGAGGGCTACGCCTTGACCAACGCCGAGGTCCGCCGGGCCCTGGACCGCAACGGCGGGAACCGCCGCCCGGTGTCGGTCGGCGGCTGCGCGGTCTAGCCGGAGCCACCCCCCGGAGCCGCCGGGAGCCCGAGGGCGACCCGGCAGGCCTCCTCGAAGGTGGCCAGGTCGCGGGGCATGAGCCGGCGGGCGGCGCCGTTGCTGACCACCACCCGGTTGCGCAGGCCCTCGGCCAGGGGCCGGGCCACCGCCGCCGGGACGTCGGTGACCAGCCCGATCCAGTGCGACGACAGCCCCGGGGTGAACAGCGGGACGCTGACGATCACCCGCCGCCGGCCCTCCAGCCGGGCGAAGCGCAGCATCATCTCCCGGTAGCTCAGCACCTCGGGCCCGCCGATCTCCAGCCGCTGGCCCCGGGTCGCCTCGGTCTCGGCGGCGTCGCCCAGGTAGCCGACGGTGTCGGCCAGGGCGATGGGCTGGCTGGCCGTCTCCACCCAGCGGGGACAGAGCATCACCGGCAGCCGCCGGACCAGCTGGACCAGCATCTCGAAGCTGGCCCCGCCCCGGCCGAGCACGATCGCCGCCCGCAGCACGGTCAGCTCGGGCCCGGTCGAGGCCAGCGCGTCCTCGACCGCCCGGCGGCTGGCCAGGTGCTCGCTGAGGCCCTCGCGCTCGTCGCCCAGCCCCGACAGGTAGACCACCCGGTCGACCCCGGCGGCCCGGGCCGCGCGCCCGAAGGCTCGCGCGTGGTGCAGGTCGCGGCGGGCGAACTCGCCCTTCTGGGCCATCGAGTGGACCAGGTAGTAGGCGAGCTCGACGCCGTCAAGAGCCGGCCCCAGGCTGGCCTCGTCGTCCAGGTCGAAGCGCTGAGCCACGGCCCCGGCGGGGGCAGGACGGCGACCGGGGTCACGGGTGCCGGCTCGGACCGCGTGCCCCCGGGCCACCAGCTCGGGGGCGAGCGCGGCCCCCACGAACCCGCCGGCCCCGGTGACCAGGATCTCCATGCCGGCCATCTTCTCCCGAGTGCCCATACTGCGCATCCCGGGCCGTTTCCCGTCGAGGGGCCGGCACGGGCCCCGGCCGCCCGGCCTGCTGGACGTTGGCCTGCTCTGCTGGCAGGCTGGCCACCATGGAGCCCACGGCCGGCATCGACGCCCTGGTGGAGCGGATGGAGGGGCTGCTGGCGCCGCTGGAGGCCGGCGGCGACCCGGCCCGCTACTTCCTCGCCACCTACCTGCGGACCACCCGGGCGGTGGCCGCGGAGCTGGCCAGAGGCGGGTTCCGCGACCCGGAGTGGGTCGAGCGCTGGGACGTCGCCTTCGCCGGGCTCTACCTGGACGCGGTCGAGGCCGCCCGGGCCGGCCGCCGCCCGCCCGAGCCGTGGGCGGTCGCCTTCGGGGCCGGCCAGGGCGACGGGCTGCCGCCGCTGCGCCACGTGCTGCTGGGCATGAACGCCCACATCAACTACGACCTGGCCCAGTCGCTCCTGGCCGTCATCTCCGAGCCCGAGTTCGACGACCCCGCCGTGCTGGCCGCCCGCCGCGCCGACCACGAGCACATCGACCAGGTCCTGGTCGCCCGGGTCGGCGCCGAGGACACCGAGCTGGAGGCCGTCGGTGGCCCCCGCTCCCGCACCGACCGCCTCCTCCAGCCCCTCAACCGCCTGGCCACCAAGCGCTTCCTGCGCGAGTCCCGGGCCAAGGTCTGGGCCAACGCCCGCCTCCTTGACGCCGCCCGCCGCGCCGGCCCCGCCGCCTACGCGGCCCGTCTGGCCGAGCTCGAGGGCCTCGCCGCCACCCGGGTCGCCGACCTCATGGCCCCCGGCCAGGTCGTCCTCAAGCTGGCCGTCAAGGGCTT
>CALGFH010000213.1 GCA_937881255.1 uncultured Actinomycetes bacterium | reverse complement strand
CAAGGGCTGGTCGGTCGAGCAGGTGCTGACGACGCCGCCAGGAGGCGGCAGATGATCGGCGTCAGCTCCCCTCAGAGGTACCGGCGGACCGAAGCCCTGTAGCTCCGGTACGCGTCGCCGAACCGTCGTTCCAGGGAACGCTCCTCCCGCAGCACCGCCACCTGGGTCGCCACCAGCACGACCGGCAGGAGCAGGAGCGGCCAGGCGGTGCCGATGACCAGCGCGGCCCCCGTGTAGCCCGCGGTCCAGGCGACGTACATCGGGTTCCTGCTCAAGGCGTAGGGCCCGCCGTCCACGAGCTGGTCCGGCCGCTCCAGGTCGACGCCGGCGGCCGCTCGCACGGCCCATGCCCCGAGCCACAGGCCGGCGAGGAGCAGGAGCCATCCGCCGGCCTGGCCGATCCAGCCCGGCCAGGGCGGACGCCATGGCCTGACGACCTGGAGGAGGATGCCCGTCGCGAGGCCGACCAGGTGGGCCTCCGGGATCGGGACGTTGCCCCACCGCCAGGCCCGGGCGGCTGTCGGCGGGCTCATCCTGAGAGCGCCGGGCCGGCCAGGATCGCCTGGACGACGTGCTCGGCGTCCCGGTCGACGCCGGGCAGGAACCCCGAGGACATGGCGTAGAGGAAGGACAGGCCGACGAAGTACAGGCCCGGCTGGCCGGCCACGACCCCGCGGCGGTGGATCGGCTCGTGCTGGTCGTCCCCGAAGACGGGGAGGTCGATCCAGGAGAAGTCGGGACCGGACCCGGTGCACCAGATGACGTTGGCCACCTCCAGGGTCCGCTGGTCGGCCAGCAGGGGGTGGCCGTCGCGGACCCCGGCGACCCTGGGCACGCGCCGGATCCCGGCGGCGGTGAGGTCCCTGGGCCGCACCCGGACCAGCGGTGCGCCGTGGGACAGGAGCTTCGGGCGTAGTTTGCGGCCGATCGGTGTGTCCACAGTCAGGACGCGGTGGCCGACGACCCGGAACAGCATGGGCTGGAAGACGTACCGGGCCGGCGCGCCCTCGATCCGGAACGGGACATGGCCGGACTCCTTGCCGGCCAGCCAGGTCGGGTGCCGGCCGGCGACCTCGAGGGCGATCTCGGCTCCCGAGTTGCCCGCTCCGACCACCAGGACGCCACCTTCCTGGAGCTGGGAGGGGTTGCGGTAGCCGGCCGAGTGGAGCTGGACGATATCGGGATTGAGGTCGCCTGCGAAGACGGGGACCCGCGGGATCTGGAAGCTCGACATGGCGACGACCACGTTGCCGGCCTCCCAGCGCCGGTCGCCGGCGGCGACCACGAACCGGCCGCCGACCCTGGAGAGCCGGTCCACGCGGACGCCGGTCCGGACCGGCAGCTGGAACCGGGCCGCGTAGGCCTCCAGGTAGTCGGCCACCTGCTCCTTGGTAGGGAACGAGTGGGCCGGAGCGGGGAACGGGAGCCCGGCCAGTGCGTCGTAGCGGGCCGGGGTGAACAGGCGCAGCGAGTCCCAGCGATAGCGCCAGGCGTCACCGACCCGCTGGCCGGCGTCCAGGATCAGGAACGGCCGTCCCCGCCGGGCCAGGTGGTGGCCGACCGACAGGCCGGCCTGGCCGCCACCGATGACCACGGTGTCGAGATGCGCTGGCTCACCTTCAGGCATGCTCGCCTCCCGCTCGTCCCGCTCGGCTGCTGTCAGCAACGCTACGAGCGGTCGCGAGTGCGGCCGATGGGGAGTTCTCCCCAGGCCGTGAGCCCCTGCTCCATCGCGAACAGCGCGGCCGCCGCGCGGGTGGAGACGCCGATCTTGGCGTAGGCGTTCTGGATGTGGTGGTCGGCGGTCTTGACCGAGATCCCGAGCCGGCGCGCCACCTGCTTGGTCTGTAGGCCCCGGGCGAGCAGGGCGACGACCTCGGCCTCACGCTCGGTCAGCCCCGCCGGCCGTCCCATCCGTGGGACCCGTTGCCCGGCCACCTCCAGCACCGCGGCCACGGCGTCGGGATCGAGCCGTCCGGTGGCGGCCTCACGGGCGAGGGCCTCGGCGGCCTGCCCGGGCGGGAACGGCGCCCGGTGCGGCCGGGGCTCGGTCATCGCGTGATAGGCGTCGGCGGCGGCGAGCAGGCGCGCCGGCGGGGTGAGGGCCGCGGCGGCGGTCCCGCGGTGGTAGCCGGAGCCGTCGAGACGCTCGTGGTGGAAGCCGGCCACCGGCCCGAGCGCGGCCAGGAACCGGGAGCGGGCGAGGACCCGCTCGGAGTGATAGGCATGCAGCCTGACCCGCTCCCAGTCGTCGGGCGTGAGCGGCGCCGCCTTCTGCCAGATGCGCACCGGGACGGCCACGCGCCCGAGATCGTGCACCAGCGCGCCGCGCCGGAGGGTGACCAGCTCGGCGGGCTCGAGACGGCACTGCCGCGCCGCCGCCGTGGCCAGCTCGGCCACCCCGGCCGAGTGGCCGGCCAGGTACGGCGAGGCAAGGTCGGCGAAGTCGCCCATCGCCCCCAGGGCCCGCTCGATCGCCTCGCCCTCCAGGGTCAGCCGCGGGCCGGGCTCGCGGTCCAGCGTCTCCTCCCAGGCGGGCCCGTCGGCGCCGGCGGCCAGGAGCTCCGGCGCCGCGTCGGCGAGCGGGACGGCCACGGCCGGGTCGAAGGCGCCGCCGGCCCGCCGGCGGACCACGCGGGCGGCGTGCTCCGGGCCGCCCAGCATGCGCTGGAAGGCGGCGTCGCGGGCCACCGAGGCGATCCGCACCGGCAGCGGGATCGCCTCGCCCCTGGCCCGGCCGGGCAGGCCCTTGCCGTCCCAGCGCTCGACCAGGTACGCGAACAGGCCCTGCACGGACGCTGGCAGGCCGAGCCGGTCGGTCAGCATCTGGGCGACCTCGCAGAAGGCGGTCACGTGGCCCCTGAGCTCCCTGGCCGCCCTCGGCATGCCCCGCGCCATCTGCAGGGCCCGCACCGGCGCCGGGCTGCCCGGGTCGGCCAGCGCCCGCAGGATCCCGGTCGTCATCTCGGGCCGCGACCCGAACCGGGCGGGCAGGGCGTGCCTGGTCAGGGCGTCGTCGTCGCCGAAGGTGTCGGCGGCCACCTCCGCGTCGGCGGTGCAGCCGACGTAGAACAACAGGCAGGCGTAGTAGGTCTGCGACGCCGTGTCCTGGTCGACGCCCAGCCGCTCGCCGAGCCGCATCGCCAGCAGCGTGCTGTGCAGGCCATGCTCGAGCGGCACCCCGATCCCGAGGTCCGTCGCCAGTGAAAGCGCCGCGATCACCTCAGCGGCACGGACCAGTTCCCCGCCCTGCGATGCCACCTCTGCCCGCCGATCGATCGCCTTGCTGGGCTCGTTCGCGTCTACTATGCGCGAATCTGGCCCCTGGCTGGCTACCCTGGTCCGGTGACGATGGAGTTGACCCTGTCCGGACATGAGCGAGCCGATCTCGCCGCGGCGGTTCACGTGACAACCCCGACGAGGACCTGATCGACCCGCGCGGCCGTGGGCGATCGCCGCCGGTGTGGTGACCGACGAGCACGCGCCGGCGTGGTGGGGCTGACGACGCCGAGGGCAACGAGGCCGACGTGGCCACCTGGATGGACCGCGACCGAGCGGATCAGCTCGCGCCGATGTGGCCCTCTCCGAGGTCGACCTCGATCACGGTTGCCAGGTCGCAGGCCCGGATCAGGGTCAGCAGGACCGCGACCGGTGGGGCCTGCAGGCTGGCCACGAACCGGCGTGGTGGGTCGTCGCTGCTGAACTCGGCGCCCAGGTCGACCAGGAGCCGGGCCCGGGTGCGCAGTGGCCGGTCACAGGTCAGCCGCCCGTCGGCCCAGACCGCCCGCACCACCTGGTCGTCGATCCTCCCCTGGATGGCGAACCAGGCCAGCGGCTCCACCTGGTGGCCCTGGCGGCGCCGGGACGCGACCCGCTGCCGGGCCACGAGCACCTGGGAGGTGTGGCAGAGAGCCCGGGCCGTGGCGACCGCTTCCTGCTGCCGCCGCTCCAGCACCACCTGCCGCCTGGCCAGCGCGGTGGTCATGGTCGCCCGCCTTCCGCCTCGACGCCGACAACGGTCCCGGCGCGGCCTGTTGTGCCTGAATGCAGGGTACGGGGCTACCCTGGGCGCTGGGAAGACCCCATGCAGCACCAGGCCACCACCGGGGAGTGGGCCATGGAGATCCGGCGCTCCACCCGGGACGGCTGCATGGTCATCGCGTTCACCGGCAGCATCGACATGCTCACCGTCGCCCGGGTCCGGCGCGAGCTGCTCAAGGACCTGAGCGAGGAGCCGTACGCGCTCATCTGTGACCTGGCCGGGGTCGACCACCTCGATCCGGTGTGCGCAACGGTCTTCTCGACGGTGGCCAACCACCCGGCCAGCCGCTGGCCCACGACCAGCTTCCTGCTCTGTGGCGCGCAGCCCGAGGCGGCCGAGACCCTGGGCCGGCTGCAGGTGCCGCACTTCATGCGGCTGTTCGACGACGTCGACCAGGCGATCGACGAAGCCGTCTCCCGCCCGCCGTACCTGCGCGACGAGCTGCGGCTGGCACCGACACCGACCGCCGCGGCGGCGGCCCGGGCCTTCGTGCGCGAGGTCTGCCTGTACTGGCAGATCGCCCTCCCCGACGCCACCGTCACCGACCGGGCGGTGCTGGTGGCCAACGAGCTGGTCACCAACGCCGTGGTCCACGCCCACACCGAGCTCTGGCTGCGGCTGGAGCTGCGCGGCGACCGCCTGCACATCGCCGTGCGGGACGGCAGCCCGAGGCTCCTGCGCCTGGTCGCCCCCGACGGGCAGTCAGAGGGCGGACGTGGGCTCTGGCTGGTCGAGCAGGAGATCACGCGCCACGTCGAAGAGGCACGGCGACGTTGGCCGC
>CALGFH010000212.1 GCA_937881255.1 uncultured Actinomycetes bacterium | reverse complement strand
TCCCCAACCGCAGGCTGCCGGTCACGGTCCGGATCAGGTAGCGGGCCTCCAGCGGGGTCGCCCGCTCCAGCAGCCCGACCATCCCGCCCAGCTTGCGCCCCTGCGACCCTTCCCCTTCCGCCCGGGCGACCTCGTGCAGGCCGTCGAACACCACCCCGACCTCCAAGGTCGCCGCCCGCTCGGGGTCCAGCTCCCCCAGCAGCTGCTCGGCGGTCAACCCGAGGTCCCCCACCTCCCGAGCCCCGGCCAGCACCTGCTCCCCGGTCGTCCCCACCGCCTGGGCGACCGCCCGAGCGGCCAGCCGCTCGGCCATCCCCAGCTCCACCCCGGCGAAGTCCGGCGCGATCTGGCCCTGGCACAGCAGCGCCACCGTCGGCACCAGCTCGTCCGGGGTCTGCCGGAACAGCTCGGCCAGCCGTTCGATCAGCACGATCCGGCCACTGGAGCGCTCCAGGTCCCGATAGGCCTCGGCAACGATCTCGTACCGCACCCGCGCTCCCTCCTGGCGATGGTCGTGCACGCAGGATATCGGCAGCCAGCCCGAGCGTCCGGCCCCCTCAGGCGTCACGGCGGCGCAGCTGCCAGGCGGCGAGGGCCAGCACGACCCCCGTGTACAGGCAGAACAGGCCGAAGCCGGTCCAGGGCGCGAGCGCCGCCGAGTCAGGTTGCACGTTGGCGACGGCGGCACCGGCCGGCACGGGCAGGTACGGGTACAGCTTGTCCGACCAGTCGGCGGGCAGCAGGCCGGCCAGCAGCTGGGGCCCGAACAGCAGGCCGAACAGCCCGGCGACCGCCCCCGCGGTGCTGCGCAGCAGCGCGCCCAGGCCCAGCCCGAGCAGGCCGACGGCGCTGAGGAAGAGCGTGCTGCCGACCACCGCCCTGGCCACGCCCGGGTGGCGCAGGGAGATGTCGAGCCGCTCGGCCGAGAGGATCGACTGGCCGACCAGGAACGCCGCCAGGGTCGCGGGCAGGCACAGGACGAGCGTGGCCAGCGCGAGCACGATGGCCTTGCCCCACAGCACCGGCAGCCGCCGCGGCACCGCGGCCAAGCTGACCCGGATCGTGCCGGTGGCGTACTCGCCGGCGACCAGCAGCACGCCGAGGACGCCGACGGCCAGCTGGGCCAGCTGGACGCCGGTGAGGCTGACCGCGGTCGGGTCGAACGCGGCCACGGCCTCGGGCCCGGTCGGAGGCCGGGTCACCCGCAGCACGCAGTACAGCGCGCCGAACCCGACGATCAGGGCGAGGGCCGCCAGCAGCGACCAGAAGGTCGAGGGCTGCGAGCGGAGCTTGGTCCACTCCGAGCGGACCACCCGCGCCTGGGTCACCCGCTGGCTGGTGGCGCCGGCCGGCCGGGCCGTGGGGATGCGGTTGGTCGTGGTCATGGCTGTGCTCCTCTGGTCGTGGGGGCACGGAACTCGACCGCGTCCCGGGTCAGGTCGACGAAGGCCTCCTCCAGGGAGGCCTGCTGGGCGGTGAGCTCCAGCAGGGTGATCCCGGCGGCCCCGGCGAGCCGGCCGACCTCGTCGGTGGTGAGCCCGGACACGGCCAGGCCGCCGTCCCCGGCTTCGGCGACGGCCCCGTCCCGCGAGCGGAGCAGGGCCGCCAGCGCGGCGGGGTCGGTGCTGCGCACCCGGACCACGCCGGGGGCGGCGCGGGCGACGAACTCCTCCATGCCGGTGTCGGCGATCAGCCGCCCCCGGCCGATGACGATCAGGTGCTGGGCGGTCATGGCCATCTCGCTCATCAGGTGCGACGAGACGAAGACGGTCCGGCCCTCGGCGGCGAGCCCCTGGAGCAGCGACCGGATCCAGCGGATGCCCTCGGTGTCCAGGCCGTTCACCGGCTCGTCGAGGATCACCGTGCCGGGGTCGCCGAGCAGCGCCGCCGCGATGCCAAGGCGCTGGCCCATGCCGAGCGAGAAGCCGCCGGCCCGACGGCGGGCCACCGCGTTGAGGCCCACCGCGTCGACCACCTCATCCACCCGGGAACGGCGGATGCCGCAGGTCTGGGCCAGCGCCAGCAGGTGATGGTAGGCGCTGCGGCCGGGGTGGACGGACCGCGCGTCCAGCAGGGCACCCACCTCGCGCAGGGGCGCGGCGTGGTCGCGGTAGGGCAGGCCGTTGACGGTCACCGACCCCTGGGTGGGCGCGTCCAGCCCCAGGATCATCCGCATGGTGGTCGACTTCCCGGCCCCGTTCGGCCCCAGGAAGCCCGTCACCATCCCCGGCCGCACCGTGAAGGTCAGATCGTCGACGGCCAGCTTGTCGCCGTATCGTTTGGTCAACCCGCGTGCTTCGATCATCTCCGGTTCCCTCCTCGATTCCGGCTTCCCTCCTCGGTCGATGACCGCATCAGGCTGCCGGCGCGTGGCCGGGCTGTCGTTGGGGCCGGCGGCCTGTCCGGGGTGGGGTTTTCCTCACCCCGGCGGAGGGCGGACCACATGGTCGCCGGCCTCGGCGGCGGTTACCGTGAGCGCATGACCTGGCTGAACAAGGCACGAGACTGGCGGCCGACGCTGCACGTCCTCGCCGGCATGGCGGCGGGCGCCGGCGTCGGCGCGGTGCTCGCCGGGCTGGTCGTGATCTGGCTGGCCGCGATCTGGAGCCTGATCGACGGGCCGGTCGGCGGCTGGGAACTGGCCGTGCTCTATTCGGCGGTCGCCCTGGCCGGGCCGGCGCTGCTGCTCTGGGCGGTGCGAGGGTTCGGCACCCTGCAGCGGGCGCGGTTCCGCGCCCTGCTCGGGGTCGAGATCCCGGCACCGCCCCGCGGCGCGGCCGGCAACTGGGCGTTGCGGCCGGTCCGGGCCTGGCGCGCCCCGGCCACCTGGCGCCAGCTCGGCTACCACCTGCTGGCCCTGGTCGGCGGGACCGCCGGCGGCGCGCTGGTGGCGGCCTGCTGGTCGGCCCCGGTGCTGGCCGTCGCCTACCTCGCCGGCCGGTTGGGTGATGGCCGGCGGCTGGGCCTCGGCCTGGGCGCTGCCGTGCTGGCGGCGGCCATGCTGCTGGTCGCGCCGCGGGTGGCCAGGGTCGTGGCCCGGGCCGACGAGGCCGCCGGACGGGCCCTGCTCGGTCCCAGCCGCGGCGAGGAGCTGGCGGTGCGGGTCGAGTCGCTGGCCCGCAGCCGGGCCGAGATCGTGGCCGCCACCGACGCCGAGCGCCGCCGGATCGAGCGTGACCTGCACGACGGCACCCAGCGCCGGCTGGTCTCGCTGGCCCTGCACCTGGGCATGGCCAGGGCCAGCCTCACCGACGCCCCCGAGCCGATCCGCCAGGTCATCGAGCAGGCCCACGACGAGGCCACCGAGGCCCTGGCCGAGCTGCGCCAGCTGGTTCGCGGCCTCCACCCAGCCGTGCTCGACGACCGGGGCCTGGACGCGGCCCTCTCCGGGATCGCCGCCAACGCGCCCCTGCCGGTGCGGCTGCGGGTCGACGTGCCGACCCGCTGCGCCCCAGGCGTCGAGGCCGTCGCCTACTTCGTCGTCTCCGAGGCCCTGACCAACGTGGCCAAGCACGCCGGCGCCAGCCACGCCGAGGTGACAGTCGAACGGACCGGCGACCGGCTGCGCATCGTCGTCTCCGACGACGGCCGCGGCGGCGCCACCCTCGACGGCGGCGGGACCGCGGCCAACGGCGGCGGCACCGGGCTGCGCGGCCTGGCCCAGCGGGCGGCCGCGGTCGACGGCACCCTGGCCGTCGACAGCCCGCCCGGCGGCCCGACCGCCATCACGGTGGAGCTGCCGTGCGGGTCGTGATCGCCCCGCGAACCCCCTCGGTGATCAGGGTGGAGCTTCCGTGCGGGTCGTGATCGCCGAGGACTCGGTCCTGCTCCAGGCCGGCCTGACCAAGCTGCTCACCGACGGCGGCTTCGAGGTCGTCGCCGCCGTGACCGACGCCGAAGCGCTCCTGCGGGCGGTGGCCGAGCACCGCCCCGACGTCGCCGTGGTCGACGTGCGCATGCCGCCAACCCACACCGACGAAGGCATCCGGGCCGCCCTGGTCATCGGCCGCCAGTACCCAGAGGTCGCCGTCCTGGTCCTCTCCCAGTACGTCGAGGAGCGCTACGCCACCGACCTCCTCTCAGAGCGGACCAGCGCCGTCGGCTACCTCCTCAAAGACCGGGTCGCCCACGTCGCCGACTTCCTCGACGCCCTCCGCCGCGTCGCCGCCGGCGGCACCGCCCTCGACCCCGAGGTCGTCGCCCAACTCCTCGTCCGCCGCCGCACCGACCCCCTCGACCGCCTCACCCCCCGCGAGCTCCAGGTCCTCAAGCTGATGGCCGAGGGCCGCTCCAACAACGGCATCACCGAAGCCCTGCGGGTCAGCCCCAGCGCGGTCGAGAAGTACGTCAGCAACATCTTCACCAAGCTGGATCTGGCGCCGACCGATACTGATCATCGGAGGGTGCTGGCGGTGCTGAAGTTCCTCGGGGGATAGTTCGGGGGCCGGTGGGCGCCGAAGACGCCCCCAAGCGAACGGGAAGCCTGCCCCCTGGCTCTCAGCATCCGCGTGGCTGTCGCCAGCAGCCACGAGAACGATCGCAACCCGGTCATGTGGCTGACCCACGCTGCCCGCACCGCCCAACTTGAACTGGTCTGGAGCCGCCGTGGTCCAGACCGGCTGGGCCCTGAGCGGTAACCACCACATCCTGAGCAAAGAGCACGCCATGGCAGCGGACAACCACACCACCATCGTCGGCAACCTGGTCGAGGACCCCGAGGTCCGCTTCACCAACAACGGCATCGCCGTCACCAACCTGCGGGTGGCGGTCACCCAGCGGATCCAGCAGGACGGCCAGTGGCGCGACGGCGACACCTCGTTCT
>CALGFH010000211.1 GCA_937881255.1 uncultured Actinomycetes bacterium | reverse complement strand
GGAGGTGGACGCCGCCGACCCAGCGGTCGACGCCGTTGAGGGCCACGTGGTCGGCCTCGCCCCGCAGCACCCGCGTGCCGGCCGGGGTCGGCCGCAGCCGGGTGGCGGCGGTCACCGCGTCACCTGGCGGGTCGAGCTCGAGCAGCGGGACCCGCGCGGTGGCCAGCCGGTCCATGATCCGGAAGGCGAACAGGTCGGCCAGGTAGGGGCGGGCCTCCCGCTCCCCCAGCCGGGTGAACACCGTCCCGGCCGTGGCGCCGTCGGCCGGGGTGGCGGCCAGGATGCGCCGCTCGGTCAGCGACAGGCCGTCCCGGGTCGAGGGGTACTCGCGGGCCAGGCGGTCGAAGGCCTCGCCCAGGAAGCGCAGCTCGGGCGAGCGGCTGGCCGCGATCCGGCCCAGCCCGCCCGGGTCGGGGGCGCGCAGGGCCGCCCAGGCGGCGGCGCCCAGGTCGAGGGCCTCGGCGGTCAGGGGGGTGGCGGCGTCCAGCAGCCCGGGGAGCTGGCCGGGCTCCAGCTGGCCGAGCCCGCCGAAGTGGGCGATGCCGGGGTACTCGCCGATGCAGACCAGCGTGACCCGGCCGGGCGCGACCCCGAGCTCGCGCAGCCCGGCCACGATCTGGGCGATCTGGAGCTGGTCGTACAGGTCGGCCTCGAACCAGAGCAGGTACTCCCCGCCGCTGCCGGCGGCCAGCGCCCGGTCGCGCTCCTCGAACCGCCGCAGCACCTCGGCGGCGTCCGCGCCGTCGGCCCCGGCGATGAACCCGGCCCGTTCCCGGCGCAGCCCCTCGTCGTCCAGCCCCCCCGGCACCGGCCCTTCGTGGAGCACGTCGGCCCAGGCCAGCGCGCCGTCGGCCAGGCCGGCGCGGCGCAGCAGGTCGACCACGATGTCCCCGTTGGTCACGTGCAGCGTCATGCCCGCAGCCTACCCGGCCGCTGCGACGCCGCAGCCCGCGAGCTGGCGTAACGAAGCCCGGCGGCCCGGGGACAATGGACGGAGCGCGTCGGCCGGGGGAGTGGGGATCGTGGTGGCAGGGCGGAGGCGGACCAGGGTGCTCCTGCTCGGGCTGGTGGTGGCGGTCGTGGCCGCCGGTGGGGCGGTGGCCTGGTTCCAGCCGCAGAAGCTGCTCATCGACCAGCGGGTCGACGAGGCCCTGCCCGGCCAGGTGGCCCCGTCCGGAGGGCCGGCCACGACCCCGGCACCGTCCGGCGGGCCGGCCACGGTGGCCACGGGGCGCTTCCGGTCGCTCGGGCACACCACCTCGGGGCGGGTGGCCGTGCTGGAGGTGGACGGGGGGCGGAGATATCTACGATTGGACGACCTGGCCACCAGCAACGGTCCCGACCTGTTCGTGTACCTGTCGGCGGCGCCCGCCGACGGGCCGCGGGACCGGTTCGACGACGAGTTCCTCAGCCTGGGGCGCCTCAAGGCCAACCAGGGCAACCAGAACTACGAGATCGCCGCCGGGACCCGCCTGGGTCGCTACCGCAGCGTGGTCATCTGGTGCAGGCGCTTCACCTACGCCTTCGGCGCCGCCGAGCTGGACCCGGCCCGCTGATGGGCCCGGGCGAGCGGATCGGGGAGTGCGGGCGGGCCGCCACCCTGCGCCTGCGGGAGCTGCTCGGCCAGGACCTGGTGGCCGCCTGGCTGGCCGGGTCGGGGGCGCTTGGCGGGGCCGTGCCCGGGCAGAGCGACGTCGACCTGGTGGCCGTCTGCGCCGGCGACCCGCCGGACGAGCTCAGGCGGGCCATCGCCGGCCGCCTGGGCGAGCTGGCCCTGACCTGGCCGGTCCGGGGCCTGGAGTTCGTGCTCTACGCCCGGGCCGCGGTCGCCACCCCGGCCCGGGCGCCACGGTTCGCGATCAACCTCAACGTCGGGCCGCGGATGCCCTACCGGCTGTCGCTGGACCCGGCGGACGAGCCCGCCCACTGGTTCCTGCTCGACCTGGCCATCCTCCGCGACCACGGCCGCGCCCTGGCCGGCCCGCCGCCCGTCGAGCTGATCGGCCCGATCCCCCGCCGCTGGCTGCTGGAGGCGCTGCGCGACTCGATGGCCTGGCACCAGGCCAACGAGCCGGCCCTCCAGCAGAGCGTGCTCAACGCCAGCCGGGGCTGGCGCTTCGCCTCCGAGGGCGTCTGGTGCTCCAAGGACGCCGCCGGCGCCTGGGCCCGCGGCCGCACCGCCGACCCGGCGACCGTCGAGGCGGCCCTGGCCCTCCGCCACGGCGACCGCTCCCACGTCCTCGACCCGGCCCGGGTCGAGGCCTTCCAGGGGGAGGCCCTGGCCGCGGTGGAGCGGGCCCTCGGGCCGTCGGCCACGGGCGGTTAGACTCCGGGCATGGAGCCGAAGATGTACGGCGAGCTCGCCGGGTGGTGGCCGCTGCTGTCGGCGCCGGCCGCCTACGCCGAGGAGGCGGAGATCTACCGGGGGCTGCTGGCCACAGCCGGCGACCGGGCCCCCGAGACGGTGCTGGAGCTGGGGTCGGGCGGGGGCAACAACGCCTCCCACCTCAAGGCCCATTTCCGGCTCACCCTGGTCGACCTGTCGGCCGGGATGCTCGAGGTCAGCCGCGAGCTCAACCCCGGGTGCGAGCACGTGCAGGGGGACATGCGCACGGTCCGGCTCGGCCGGGTCTTCGACGCCGTGTTCGTCCACGACGCGGTCGCCTACATGACCTCCGAGGAGGACCTCCGGAAGGTGATGGACACGGCGTTCGCCCACTGCCGGCCGGGCGGGGCGGCCCTGTTCGCGCCCGACCACCTGCGGGAGAACTTCCGCACCGGCACCGACTACGGCGGCCACGACGGCGACGGGCGGGCCGCCCGCTTCCTGGAGTGGACCTGGGACCCCGACCCGCTCGACACCACCTACACGGTCGACTACGCCTACCTGCTGCGCGAGGCCGACGGCTCGGTCCGGGTCACCCACGACCGCCACCTCGAGGGCCTGTTCCCGCGGGCCACCTGGCTGCGGCTGCTGGCCGACGCCGGCTTCCAGGCCGAGGCGGTCCCGGTCGAGCACTCGGAGCTGGAGCCCGGCAGCTACGAGCTGTTCGTCGCCACCCGGCCGCCAGGGTAGGGACCGGGTGAACCTGCACGCTCGCCGCCGGGTCGTCTCGGACTGGCTCAGGGGTGCCCTGTGGGTGCTGCCGACCGCCTCGGTGGTGGTGTTCCTGCTCGCCGGGGCGGTGCTGTCGCGGGTCGAGGTGGAGGAGGGCTCGCCCCTGTCCGCCCTGGCCTTCCAGGGCACCGCCGAGGACGCCCGCTCGCTGCTGATCGTGGTCTCGTCGACCATGATCACGGTCACCGGCCTGGTCTTCGCCCTGACCATCGTCGCCCTCCAGATCGCCTCCGGCCAGTACTCGCCGCGCCTGCTGCGCAACTTCATGCGCGACCGGGGCACCCAGCTGGTGCTGAGCATCTTCGTGGGCGCCTTCGCCTACTCGACCGCCGGGCTCTACACGGTCGGGGTCCAGGGCTCCGGCGAGGAGGCGTTCGTCCCCCGCCTGGCCGTCTCCGGGTCGCTGGCCCTGGCCCTGGCCAGCGTCGGGGTCCTGATCTACTTCATCCACCACCTGGCCCACTCGATCCAGATCGACACCATCATGAGCCAGGTCGAGCGCGAGGCCGTCTCGGTGATCGACGACGTCTACCCCCACCAGCCCCGCTACCGGGAGCCGGAGGAGCGGTGCCCCGAGCCGCCGATGGAGGCGGTCGGCCTGCCGGCGGCCCGCTCCGGCTACGTCCAGGCGGTCGACCCCGACCCGCTGGTCAGGGCGGCCGTCCGTCACGACCTGGTGGTCGTGCTGGCCAAGCAGGTCGGCGACCACGTGGTCGCCGGGACGCCGATCGCCTGGGCCTGGCGCCGCTCGGCCGGGCAGCCGCCACCCGGCGCCGGCTCGCTGTGGGAGGCGGTGGCGTCCGCGGTCCAGGTCGGGTTCGAGCGGACGATGGTGCAGGACGTCGGCTTCGGCATCCGCCGGCTGGTCGACATCGCCAACAAGGCGCTGTCGCCGGCCATCAACGACCCCTACACCGGCGTCCAGGCGGTCCAGCA
>CALGFH010000210.1 GCA_937881255.1 uncultured Actinomycetes bacterium | reverse complement strand
GTCAGTAATAGTCGGGGCTCCAGGGCTTGGGGCCGGCGTGCATGGCCCGGAGGAAGTCGACGCCGGCCTGGTCGAGGCCGCGGACCACGCCGAGGGTGGCCAGGTCGCGGGGGTCGTGGTAGCCGGCGAACAGGGCCGCCAGCCCGGCCGCGGTGGTGGTCACCTCGGCGTCGTCCCCGACCCGGACCGCCTTGCCCTCGCCGCCGTCGACCTCGATCGTCCAGGTGCCGTCGACCCACGGGCAGGTGTCGTCGCTGACCCCGATGGTGATGCGGCCGCGCAGCCCCGACGGGTAGCCGCGGGCCGCGAACGCCCCGGGGACGTCGACCACCCTGGCCATCCAGCGGTCCTGGCGCAGCTGGCGGATGTCCTGCTCGGCCACGAGCAGGGCCAGCGGCTCGGGGTCGGGGCCCTTCCAGTGGACGCTGGCCTCCAGCGAGGAGAAGCCGGCGGCCAGGGTCAGCAGCGACCGCCAGCCGGCCTCGCTGGCCGCCCCCCAGTCGACCACCTGGACGCTGGTGCGGACCTCGCTGGCCGAGACGTCGCTGCTGACGGCCAGGATCGCCCAGCCGTCGGGGCCGTCCGGCCCGTCGACCAGGAAGACCTGGGGCGGGCCGCTGCCCCGGTCGGCGAGCAGGAACTGGCGCCACCAGTCGGCCTCCCGGTCGACCTGGCCGCTGCGGCCGGCGGCCACCCGGGCGAAGCGCTCCTGGAGCGGGGCCGGGTCGTCGGCCGGGACGGGCAGGGCCCGCCAGCCGTCGGGCCAGCCCACCGGAAGGTGCCTGGCCGCGGCCTCGTACAGGGTCAAGGTGCCGGCGTACTCGTAGCCGGCCCGCCGGTAGAGCTGCACGGCCGCCGGGAACAGGGTGGAGATGGCCGCCCCGCGCTCGTGGACCTCGCCCAGATAGGCCCGGAGCAGCTCGGTGGCCACCCCGCGGCCCCGGTGCTCGGCCCCGACCGAGAGGCCGGACACCTGGCTGGCCGGGACCGGGCGGCCGCCCCAGCGCACCGGCTGGCCGCGGGCCAGCAGCAGGCCGAGCCGGTTGCCGTCCTCCTCCAGCACCCGCAGCTCCTCGACCCGGGTGCGGGCCACCGAGCGGTCGATGCTGACGCTGGTGGTGGAGTCGCCGAACGCCTGGGCGTCCTGGACCATCAGGGCCCGGTGCTCCTCCGGCCGTGCCATCCGGTACCTGCGCGTCACCCGTGACCTCCTCAGTGTCCGGATACGACCCTATCAACCCCCGCGGACAGGGCGAGCCGAATCCGTTACGGCCGCAGAACGGCCAGGAAACCTGCTGGCAACACCGCTCCTGTACCTACTTGGCGTGCCGGTATGACTCCGACGCAGAAAGGGATACCGCCTTGGACTCAGGCGACACCGCGTTCGTCCTCATTTCCGCCGCCATGGTGATGTTCATGATCCCCGGCCTGGCGCTGTTCTACGGCGGCATGGTCAGGGCCAAGAACGTCCTGGCCACGGTCATGCAGAGCTTCTTCACCATGGGGCTGGTCTCCGTGCTGTGGGTGGTCGCGGCCTACTCGCTGGCCTTCGCGCCCGGCGGCCCGCTCATCGGCGGCCTCGACTTCCTCGGCTTCGCCAACGTCGGCCAAGAGCCCAACCCGGACCTGTCCCCGACCATCCCCCACATCGCCTACGCCGTCTTCCAGCTCTTCTTCGCCGCCATCACCCCGGCCCTGATCACCGGCGCCTTCGCCGAGCGGATCAAGTTCTCGGCCTTCGCCCTGTTCACCACCTTGTGGCTGTTCCTGGTGTACGCGCCCCTGGCCCACTGGGTGTGGGCGCCCGGCGGCTGGCTGCGTGACTTCGGCGCGCTCGACTTCGCCGGCGGCACCGTGGTGCACATGAACTCGGGCTTCGCCGCCCTGGCCGCCGCCATCGTCATCGGCAAGCGCCGCGGGTTCCTCAAGGAGGCGATGGTCCCGCACAACCTGACCCTGACCATCCTCGGGGCCGGCATCCTGTGGTTCGGCTGGTTCGGCTTCAACGCCGGCAGCGCCCTGGCCGCCAACGGCCTGGCCGCCCAGGCGTTCATCGCCACCAACACCGCCACCGGCGCGGCCGTGCTCGGCTGGTGCCTCACCGACTGGCTGCGCCGGCGCAAGACCACCACCCTGGGCGCGGCCTCGGGCGCGGTCGCCGGCCTGGTCGCCATCACCCCGGCCGCCGGCTACGTCGGCCCCATGGGCTCGATCGCCATCGGCCTGGCCGCCGGCATCGTCTGCGCCTGGGCGGTCGGCCTGAAGTACAGGGCCGGCTACGACGACGCGCTCGACGTCGTCGGGGTGCACGCCGTCGGCGGCATGCTCGGCGCCCTGCTGATCGGCGTGTTCGCCGACACCGCGTTCAACGAGCTCGGCGCGGACGGCCTGCTGGCCGGCGGCGGGCTGGCCCTGCTCGGCAAGCAGGCGGTGGCGGTCGTCGCCACCCTGGCCTTCTCCTTCATCCTCAGCTTCGGCATCCTCAAGCTCGTCGACCTGGTCGTCGGGCTGCGGGTCACCGAGGAGGAGGAGCTGTCCGGGCTCGACATCTCCCAGCACGAGGAGGTCGGCTACGCCTTCGCCGAGGGTGTCGGGGCCGCCGCCCCGATCCCGACCGGCGCCGCGGCACCGCCCGAGCGCGCCCCCGCAACCGTCCGTGTGCCCCAAGGAGATCTGGGCTGATGAAGCTGGTCGTGGCGGTCATCAAACCGTTCAAGCTGGAAGAGGTGAAGGCGGCGCTCGAAGGCGTCGGCGTCCAGGGCCTGACCGTGACCGACGCCCGCGGCTTCGGCCGCCAGCGGGGCCACACCGAGGTCTACCGCGGCGCCGAGTACCAGGTCGAGCTCCTGCCCAAGACCCGGGTCGAGGTCCTGGCCGATGACGACGCGGTCGAGGACGTGGTCAAGGCGATCGTCGACGGCGCCCGCACCGGCTCGATCGGCGACGGCAAGGTCTGGGTGCTGAACGTCGACCAGACCCTGCGCATCCGCACCGGCGAGATGGGAGGGGACGCGCTTTGACGGTCAGCTCCGCCCTGGCCGAGGTACGGGCGGCCGCGGAGCTGACGCTGAGCGAGGGCGGCCGCCCGGCCAGACACCGGGGGGCCGCCCTCGACAACGCCCTGGCCGCCTTGGTCGACACCGTTCCGCTGCCCCGCAGCAGCGTGGCCGTGCTGGCCGTTGGCGGCTACGGCCGGGGCGAGGTGTCGCCCCACTCCGACGTCGACCTGCTGATCCTGGTGGACGACAAGCGCCGGCCCAGCCCCGAGGACCTCCGCGGCCTGCTCTACCCGCTGTGGGACGCCGGCTTCCAGGTCGGCCACGCCGTCTGCTCGCCCAAGGAGGCGATCGAGCGGGCCAGGGGCGACCTGGAGGCCGCCACCTCGCTGCTCGAGGCCCGGCTGGTGGCCGGCCCGGTCGGGCTGATGGACGAGATGACCGGCCGGCGGCGGCGCTGGCTGGAGCGGGACGGCCGCCGGCTGGCCCGTCGGCTGCTCGAGGTCACGGCCGAGCGCCACCTGCGGGTCGAGCGGGCCGGCTGGGTGCTCGCCCCCGACCTCAAGCAGGACGTGGGCGGCCTGCGCGACCTGCACGCCGTCGGCTGGCTGGCCGCGGTCGCCGGCTGGCCCCGCCCGGCCGGTCGGCCCGAGCTGGTCCGGGCCGGCGAGCTGCTGCTGGCCGTGCGCGAGGCCCTGCACGGCCAGACCCGGCGCAAGACCGACCGGGTCAGGGCCGACCTCCAGCCGGCCGTGGCCAAGGCCCTCGGCCTCGACGGCCCCGACGGGGTCGACGAGCTGATGGCGGCCGTGCACACCGCCGCCCGGACGATCGAGTACCTGGCCGCGGTCGAGACCCGGACCCTGGCCGAGCGGCTGCTGGGCGGCCCGCGCCGCTCCGGCATGGTCCGCCGCCTCGAGCCGGGCGGCATCCGCCTCGAGGACGGCCTGCTGGTCGCCGACCCGACCCAGGCGACCCAGCCGACTCACCCGACCCAGGCGGCGCACGCCGCAACCTCACCCGCCGCAATTGGGGCCCCTTCTGGGAGGGTAGCCCAGGGCGGGGAAGAGAGCTCGGCGCTGTCCACAGCCCCCCCGGCCGCCGACCCCGAGGCCGAGGTGCTGCTGGCCATGCGGCTGCTGGCGGCCAGGGCCCGCACCGGGCGGCAGATCGCCCGTCCGACCCTGACCTGGCTGGAGAAGACCTTCGACCGGACGCCGCTGGAGGCGTGGTCGGAGCCGCTGCGGACGGCGTTCATGACCGTGCTGCGCGGGCCGGAGGCGGTCGGGGCCTGCGAGCTGCTCGACCACGTCGGCGGCTGGGCGGTGCTGCTGCCCGAGTGGGGCTCGGTGCGCGGCCGGGTCCAGCACGACCCCTGGCACCGCTACACGGTCGACGGCCACGCCTTCGCGGCCGCGGCCGAGGTGTCGAGGCTGCTCGAGCAGGACGAGCGGGCGGCCAGGACGGCCGAGGCCGCCGGCGACCTCGACGCCCTCTACCTGGCGGCCATCTTCCACGACATCGGCAAGGGGTCGGGCGAGGACCACAGCGTCGCCGGGGAGCTGCTGACCCGCCGGTCCCTGGCCCGCATGGGCCTTGACGCCGACGAGGTCGAGGAGATCGCGGTGCTGGTCCGCCACCACCTGCTGCTGGTGGAGACGGCGACCCGGCGCGACCTGGACGACCCCAGCGTGGTCGAGGGCGTGGCCTCGGCGCTCGGGTCGCCGCGGCGGGTGCGCCTGCTGCACCTGCTGACGGTGGCCGACGGGCTGGCCACCGGCCCGGCCGCCTGGAACGACTGGAAGGGGACGCTGGTCGCCGACCTGGCGGCCCGGGTCCTGCACGTGCTCGAGCGGGGGGCGCCGCCCTCGCCCGGCGACCCGGAGGCGCTGGCCGCCGGCATCGAGGCGGCCCGCCCGGCCCTGGCCGGCCAGGCGGCCCGCCTGCTGGCCACCCTGCCCGACTCCTATGTGACGACCCTGGCCGCGGTGGAGGTGGCCGAGCTCGCCGAGGAGCTCGAGCTGCTGGCCGACCCGCCCGGCCCCGGCGGGGTCCGCTACCGGGTCGACCCCTCGGGCGACGGGCACGGGCTGGTCACCGTCTGCGCCGCCGACCGGCCGGGGACCCTGGCCCGGACCACCGGGGTGCTGGCCCTGCACCGGGTGTCGGTGCTGCGGGCCCATGTCTGGTCGACCAGCGCCGGCCTGGCCCTGCAGCGCTTCGCCGTCCAGGCGCCGGCCACCCTGCGCTGGCAGCGCCTCGGGGCCGACCTGGACGCTGCCTGGTCGGGCCGGCTGGCCGTCGAGGCCCGCCTGGAGCGCAAGGCCCGCGACTACCGCGCGGTCTCGCCGGTCGAGCCCGA
>CALGFH010000209.1 GCA_937881255.1 uncultured Actinomycetes bacterium | reverse complement strand
CCCTGGTTCTGGTGGGAGAACCAGTCCGGGACCGGGATCCATGGTGTCCAACCGCCGGTGACGGTTCCGTCGGCGGCCAGGCCGCGGCCGACCCGGAACAGGCCCTGGTTCTTGCCCGCGGGGGCGTCGACCATCGCCACCACCAGATCCTGACCGCCGTTGCCGCCCAGGTCGGCGAGGGCGATCCCGGCCCCCTGGTTCTGGTGGGAGAACCAGTCCGGGACCGGGATCCATGGTGTCCAACCGCCGGTGACGGTTCCGTCGGCGGCCAGGCCGCGGCCGACCCGGAACAGGCCCTGGTTCTTGCCCGCGGGGGCGTCGACCATCGCCACCACCAGATCCTGGGCGCCATCGCCGGCCAGGCTCGCCACGGCGACCCCGCCGCCCTCGTTCTCCCATGAGAACCAGTCGGGCACGCCGATGAACTGGTTCGGCATCCTCACCCTGCTTTCGCTGCGAGCGTGGGAATCAGCTGAGGACGGTGGCGAACCGCAGGAAGTCGCCGATGGTGACGATCGGGTCGCCGTTGGGAAGCCGGACGCCGAGCTCGGGGCTCCAGCCGCCGTCCTGGTTGAGGTAGGAGTCGGGGTCGGCGCGGAGCTGGCCGATGAGCGTCTCGCACACCAGGCGGCTGCCCAGCTCGCCCAGCGAGTTGCCGTTGGCGCGGACCTCCGCCTCCTTCAGCAGGTAGTACCAGAGGGGCGTGCGGTCCAGGAACCCGCCGTCGCGCAGGGCGTCGTTGACCACCGGGTTGTTGTCCTGCTGGAGCTCCCTGGAGCTCAGCACGGGCACGCCCATCGCCTCGGCCACGGCCTGGCCGGTCGGCATGGCCAGCAGGTAGCCGCGCAGCAGGTTGCTGGTGGCCAGGCGCTTGAGGATCTGCCTGACCTCCGGGGGCAGGCTCGGGTCGTTGCCCCGGTTGGTCAGGTCCCGCAGCGGCGGGGTCAGGCGGGTCTCGATCTTGCGGGCGAACTGGTCGGGGAAGCGGGCTCCCTTGTCGACCATCCGGTTCCACTCGATGATCCAGTTGAACGGCAGGACGTCGGTGTCGCCCCCGAACGGCCGGGCGGCGTTGCCGGTGAACAGGAACAGCAGGAAGAACGAGGCGTTGGGGGCGACGTTGGCGCCACGGCCGAAGTTGCGGTTGTAGTCGTACACGGCCCTGACCATGCTGTGGCCGAACCGGTAGCCGGCGACCGAGAACTCCAGGGGCATGTACACCTCGCCGTCGCGGGGCTCGTAGTGCTTGTTGCCGCCCAGCAGGACCTTGTCGGCCACCCCGGACAGGGTCACGGTCTTGAGGTAGTCGTGGACCACCAGCCACTGGTACTGCCAGCGGACCAGCTCCCGGGCCCGGTCGAACACCCCGGCGTCGCCGCCGTAGGTGTCGGGCTCATTCGCCTGGACCCAGTCGACGGTGGCGTTGTGGAAGCGCAGGAAGGCCAGGTGGAACTGGGCGATGATGAGGTTCTCGTCGTTGCGGTCGTCGCCGATCAGGGCCTTCTTGTCGACCCGCGGCAGGTCACGCTCCAGGTCGTCGTCGGGTGGGATCCGGACGCCGCCGATGGGCCGGTCGGGGTCGTTGCTCTCGGCGGCGGCGGTGCCCACCTTGAGCTTGATCCCGTCGTAGAGGTCGGCCGCCTCGGTGGGGTATTGGCTGTCGAAGGTCGGGCCGTCGCCGTACACCGAGTCCAGGTTCAGCGCCGGGTGGCGCAGGTTGCGCAGCTGCTCGGCGACCACGGCCGGCTGCAGTGGGGTCAGGTTGGGACGGGTGATGTCGCTGAGCTCGGAGTCGCGGTCGGTGTTGGCGGTGATGTCATGGTCGATGAACTGGCCCCAGTAGGTGTACACGGGCGGGATGGTGGAGTTGGCCAGTGGCTGCAGCGGGTCGGCGGCCGGCGGGGGATCCTCGACCATGGCCGACCCCAGCGCCTTCAGGGCCGCCACCACCGCCGCCGGGTTGTCGTTGGGCAGGTGCTTGCCGGGGAACTGGGCGGCCAGCTCGGGGAACAGGTAGTCGAACGGGGTGGTGTTGTCGACGACCTCGGCCTCCGACACCTCCAGGGCGGTGATGCCTTCGTGGGTCGCGGCCAGTCGGGCCGCCTCCGGCGAGTCGTCGGCAAGGACATGCCCGCCATGGCTGATCCCGGTCAGGACACGTCCGGCAGCTGGCTTGCGATCAAGCCGCATCTGATCCTCCCCTGTCTGGCGCCGCCGTTGCCTGGCGACGCGTTGGCACCTGTGAAGGTCGGGGCTGGCACGAGCGATCTACCGTCGGGATAGGCACGAGCGGGCTCGCAGCGATGCGCCGGATTGCCTCCTCGAATCCGAACGTAACATGACGCTGCCCGCAACTCTAGATGCAATCCGCATATCGACCGTATCGGTCAGCGGCTCGCCGGTCACCGACGGGTGGCGCCGAGGGCGGCACCGACGGCGGCGGCCACGCGGCCGTCGGCCAGGTACTCCTCGATCGAGTGGGCCCGGTCCTTCGGGTTGTTGGTGATCACCTCGGACAGGCGGTCGCCCCAGTCGTCGCGCAGCGGGCAGCCGATGGCCACCGCGTCCGCCGGGCACCAGGCGTTCAGCCAGTCCCTGACCCGGTCGGGCCGCCGCGGCCCACCGGTCAGCAGGCGCTTGAAGACGGTGTCCATGCCGAGCGGGCTGCCGGCGGTCACCAGCTGCACCGTCTCGACCTGGGCGGGGAGGCGGGTCAGCAGATCCATCGCGACCACGGTGCCGAGGCTGTGGCTGACCAGCACCACCCTGCCCGAGGTGGGGACGCTCTGGAGGACGGTGTCCAGGACCAGCTGGCGGATGTCATCCCGGTCGAGGTAGGCGGCCACGTCCCGGAACACCGCCGCGATCAGCACCTCGTCCAGGCCGCTCCGGTTGGCCAGCCAGCTCAGCTGCTTCTGCAGCTTGCCGACCAGGCCGCCGAGGAACTCGTCCTCGGTCCCGGCCCCGGGCGGCAGGCCGGCACGCTCGGCCGCCTCCTCGAGCAGGGACGCGTACACCGACCGGGTGGAGGGATCCCGGGGGGCCAGGGCCTCGGCCGGGTCGAGCTCGGCGTCCAGCGGGTCCAGGGCGAGGGCTTCGCGGGCGGCCAGGGAGTCGGCGAAGGCGTCGCCGTAGAACGGGAACCAGACGTCGGCGGCGTCGACCGCGGGCAGCCCGGCCAAGGCCAGTCCCTTGGCCAGCCCGGCCGTCCACTTGCCCCGGAGCAGCTGTGGGTCCTTGCCCTGCTGGCTGCGCCCGTGCAGGAACACCAGCTGGGTGTCGCCGTCGAACGGGGCTCGCCGGCCGGCCAGACCGGCGCTGCCGGCGGCGGCGGGCGCGGCCTCCGGCCGGGTCGGCGTCTCGACCACGGCCCCGTCCACCCGTGTCCCGGGCGCCGCGGCGGTCAGCGGTTCGGCCGACAGGGCATGCGGGCCGAGCTCGGCCAGCACCGCTCGCTCAGGGTCGCTCAGCTGGCGACCGGCCAGGTGCCGCAGGAGCACGCTCACCCGGGCGCCCTCGTTGGCGATCCAGTCGATGGCGTCGTCGCCGTCCTGGGGCCGCCAGCGGGTCCCGTCGCGCTTGAGCCAGTTCCCCTGCTCGTCGGTGCGCGGCACGCCCGAGTGGTGCAGAGCGACGATCTCCCACTGGTCGTTGAACACCGGCGACCCCGAGTTGCCCGGCTCGGTGTCGGTCTCGTAGTGGAGGAACTCCTCCAGGACGGTCTGCAGGGAGTTGTTGCGGATCGCGATCTCCTTCAGCCGCCCCATCGGGTGGCCGACCACGTTGACCGGCTCGCCCATCGCGATCTTGCCCTGCTGGGCGATCAGCCGGTTCCAGCCGAACTCCTGGCCAGGAGCCCTGCCGTCCGGCCCGGCCCGGACCGCGACCAGCGTGTAGTCGAGATGCTCGTCGGTCAGGAACAGCGCCTGGGGGTCCAGCCGGTAGGTGGCGGCCGTCCCGGTGACGTCGTCCAGGTCGATCTCCCAGTTGAACTCGGCCGCCGCCTGCTCGGCCGTGACCACGTCGGGCAGGACGTGGTTGTTGGTCAGCAGCAGCCGCTGGCCGACCAGCGACCCCGTCCCCGCCGGCACCAGCCGCCCCCGCCGGTCATGGGAGATCCGCGCCACCGTCCGGGCCGCCCGGGCCCCCCTGGTCAGGAAGTTGACCGCCTGCAGGTCGTTGGTGGCGGCGATGATCCGCTCCAGCAGCACGTGCGGCTCCAGCGGTTCGCCGGGGCTGATCGCCGCCACCAGCGCCTCGGGCTGCAGCTGCCCGGCCTGGGCCAGGCGGGCGGCCCGGGCCCGGACCCGCTCGGGCGTGTCGACGACCTGGCTCCCCTCGGCCTTCTGCCGCCGCTTCAGCTCCTTGCGGTCCCTCGCCATCTGGCGATACCGCTCAGCCGCCGCCGCTGTCTGCTGCCGCCGGTCCATCGCCGACCCCCTCAGGACGTGGTCACTGACCCTCGACAATGACCGTCCGGTGGACGCGGGGCTGTGCCACCGGTCACCGCTGCCCTGTGACAGCGATCACCGAAGGGGCGACAGATTCGACCGGGGCTACTCGTCGCGCACGCGCGGGTCGAGCACGGCGTAGAGGATGTCGGCGGCCAGGTTGAACAGCACGACGAAGCCGCTGCTCACCATCAGACAGGCCAGCACGATATTCATGTCCGATGTCTGGACCCCTTGCACGAACAGTTCCCCCATGCCGTGCCAGGAGAACACCTGCTCGACCACGATGACACCGCCGAGGATTCCGGCGGCGTCGATGGCCATGACCGTCACCAGTGGGGCCAGCGAGGTCCGGAGGGCATGCAGCACCGTCACTCGCCATCGCGCCAGCCCCTTGGCCTTCGCCATCCGCAGGTAGTCGCTGCCCAGGACCTCCCTCCAGCATGGCGGCCCGCTGGAAGCGCGACCAGCTGGCATAGTAGGTCAGCGCAATCGCCAACGTTGGCAGGAACAGATGGCCGGCATAGTCGGCCAGCCGATGACCGAGCGGTCCGGTCAGGTTCGGCGATTCGCTCCCGACGACGAACACCCACTGGCGGCCAAGGAGCTGGTTCAGCCGGATGGCCCCGAACTCCTTCAGAACTGCCGCTAGCCAGAAGGTTGGCATGGACAAGAACAGGAAGCCGGCGAACGTGAGCAGGTAGTCGCTGGGCGTGTACTGGCGTACGGCCGACACCACGCCAGATCCGACGGCCAACAGGGCCGCCAGGACAATGGCCAGCAGCACCATCCGCAAGGTGGTGGCCATCCGCCGGACGAGCAGCGGTTGAACCTCCAGCCCGGTGATCGATTGGCCCATGTCACCCCGGACGAAATGGCGCATCCACTCCCAGTAGCGTTCGGGGAGCGAACGGTCCAGCTGCAGCTGATGTCGGCGCGCCTCGATGACGTGAGCCGGTACCGGTGGATTGCGGCTCCTCAGTTCGCCTAGCGGATCCCCGGAGTTCGCGACCATTGCGAAGACCAGCATCGACGACAGCAGCAGGACCGGGATCGATGCCAGGAGGCGACGGATGGTGAAGCTCGCCATGTCAACTCCCAGCGCGGCCTCTCAGAAGGTACGACCACGCCACCGGGCATTACGAAGACAAACTAGCCCTATAGGCCAGTTGCGTCAGTGACGTCGGTCACGTCTCGTCCTACGGGCCGACGCCCACCGCATCGGGGCGCTCCGTGTGGTGGGCGCGACGGTGGGGCTGGCTCTGCGGAGCGGTGGAGGGCGTGCCGTAGGTGACCGGGGTGCCGTCCCAGTAGCTGGTCTGCTTGCGGGCGCCGGCCCAGCTGAAGCTGAAGTGGACGTGGTCGGTGTGGGGGCTCGCGCCGACGTATGGCCGCCAGCCCTCCTCCGCCCGGTAGGAGGCCCAGATGCGGCGGTTGTAGATGATGTACATCACGCCCAGGCGCCGGGCCATCGCCCAGCGGCGGCCGGTGGGCTCGGCCCGGAACAGCCACCTGAGGACCGCTCCGGCGGCGGCGCGTCCGCCAGGGTCGGTCGCGGCCACGCCCCAGTCCCAGGCCCGGCCCTCCTTGTGCTCGCTGCGGCCCCCGATCGAGCAGTCCCGCGAGATGCCGTAGCTGGGCGTGCCCGGGAAGGAGGTCAGGACGATCCTCCGGAAGCCGTCCACGCCTGGCTTGGGGCTGGGACTGCAGGTGGTCTGCGGCTGGTAGGGAGCAAGGTCGTCGAGCGGCCCCGCGCCGGCGGGTGGCAGGGCGGCCGCCTGCGGGACGGCCGCCGCCGGGCCCTTCGACCC
>CALGFH010000208.1 GCA_937881255.1 uncultured Actinomycetes bacterium | reverse complement strand
GTTCATTGCCGCCCCCGACGGCTCGATCGACGCCTTTCCGGTGACCCAGGACGTCATCGAGTTCATGGCCGCGGACTATCCCGAGACCCTGCCGACGCACCTGCGCGAGCAGCTGGGGGTGACGGCGCCCGGCCGTCGCTTCGACACCGTGGTGATGGGCCGCAACACCTACGCGCCGGCCTTGGAGGCGGGGATCGTCAGTCCCTTCGCGCACCTGGACCAGTACGTGGTCTCGACCACCCTGCCGGCCAGCCCAGACCCGCGGGTCCAGGTCGTGGCCGGTGATCCGGTCGAGCTGGTGGGCCGGCTCAAGCACCGGCCCGGGGCGGGGATCTGGCTGGCCGGCGGCGCGCGCCTGGCCGGCGCGCTGCTGGGTGAGATCGACGAACTGGTCATCAAGCGCTATCCGGTGGTGCTCGGTGCCGGCATCCCGTTCAGCATGACCGGCCAGGTGCGCAATGTGTCCTTCGAGCTCGTTGACGACCGCGTCCTGCCCGGTGGGACCACGGTCGCCAGATACACCCGGACGGCGTGACCACCGCACGCATGCCCATGGCGGCCAGCGTGCCGGCGGCCGTTCACGCAGGTGTGGCCTCGCCTCCTGGGAACGGGCTGGCACCCAGGATGGCGAGCATGGTGCTGGTGATGGTGCTCGACGCCTGGTCCGGGTCGAGGCGACCGGCGTCGATCTCGTTGGCGGCCACGTGGACGATGGCATGGAAGATGGCCATCAGCCAGTCGGCGGACAGGTCGGACCGGAAGGCCCCGCTGGCCTGGGCGGTGGTGAAGAAGCCGCGGACTCGCTCCTCCAGACCACCGGCGTGCGCCTGGCGCACCACGGTCGCGGGCAGGGCCTTCTCGGCGGCGACCAGCAGGCTGCCCGAGCGCATGGTCACCCGCCAGGTCGCGTCGACCAGCCGTTCCAGGGCGGCCGCGGCGTCGCCGGAGAGGTCGACCTCGTCGAGCGCCGCGTCGGCCGCGGCGAGCACACGGCGGACCACCGCCTCGACCAGGACCTGGCGGGACGCGAAGTGACCGTAGATCGTCACGCGTCCCAGCCCGGCCTCGGCGGCGATGTCGCTCATGCTGGCGTCCGGGTTCCGCGCGAGACAGGCTTCCGCCGCGGCCAGGATCAGCTCGATGTTGCGGCGGGCGTCGGCACGCAGCTGCGGCGCTCCCTCCCGGGATCCTGTCGTCGCGCGCATCCGGGCCCTCCGATCAACCGCTCCGGTCAGTTCTCGAACATTACCGTACGACTTGAACGAGGACACTTCAACGAACCATCCCCTATCCGGCCTTGCTCGAACAGTGGTGTTCGAGTTATAGTCCCGAAGTCAAACAATGGTGTTTGAGTTAGTGCGGCCCGGAGGCGGTTGAGATGCGGTGGCGGACGGTAGGTCGGGTGGCTGGGACGGTGCTCGTGGCGCTGGCGGTGCCCGGCGCGGTGGCGGCGGCCGGGATAGCGGGGGCCAGGGGAGAGGTCTACACCGCCCGCGAACCTGGCGCGCCGTCGGCTCCGGTCGATGATGTTGCGGCGCCGACCCATGACCCGGGCAAGCCGACGGCGGTGATCCTGCTGGGGTCGGAGGGGGCCAACGCCGCCGACGTGCTCGCCCCCTATGAGGTGCTCGCGACCACCGGGGCGTTCAATCTCTACACCGTCGCCCCCCAGCGCCAACCGGTGCCGCTGACCGGAAACCTGGACCTGGTGCCCGACCTCAGCCTCGGGCAGCTGGACCAGCGGCTACCCACCGGCCCTGAGGTGATCGTGGTCCCCCAGCTGAGCGAGGTGGCCTCCGGGCTGCCGCCGAGCGTCGCCCCGGTCATCGCCTGGCTGCAGCGCCAGCGCGCCCAGGGCGATCCGCTGCTGGTCAGCGTGTGCGTCGGTGCCCAGGTGCCGGCCGAGGCCGGCCTGCTGGATGGCCGGCCCGCGACGTCGCACTGGCTGGGCCTGATCGGGCTCCGCCGGAACTACCCGCAGGTGGGCTGGCAGGACGGGGTCACCTACGTCGACGACGGTGATGTGATCTCCACCGCCGGGGTCCTGTCCGGGGTGGATGGTGCCCTGCGGGTCATCGAGCGGATGGTCGGCCCGGCCGCGGCCGCCAAGGCGGCCCGGGCGGTGGCCTGGCCGGCCTACCATCCGGGCGGGCCGGCAGCGATCCGGCAGTCCCGGCCGGCACCCGCGGACGTGGTCGGGTTGCTCTCAGCCGGCTACCGGTGGGACCGCCCGAGCACCGGTGTCCTGCTCACCGACGGTGTCGGCGAGATCGAGCTGGCCTCGGCGTTCCGGCCCTACACCGAGCTGTCGTACCTGGCCCGCCCGGTCGCGATGACCACCGACGGGCGGCCGGTCCGGTCCCGGCACGGGCTGACCTTCGTCCCCCGCGCGGACCTGGCCAGCGCAGCGCCCGGGCTGGACCGGCTGGTGGTTCCCGGCGCCGACGCGGCCCGGCGCGCCGTCGCCGACGGCCTGTCGCTGCCCGAGCGGCTGACCCCGCGCTACCTCCACGACCAGCCCGGCTTCGCCTTCGACGCCGCGGTGGGCGACATCGCCCGCACCCAGGACGTCGCCACCGCCCGCTGGGTGGCCAAGACCCTGCAGTACCCGACCACGAACCCCAAGCTCTCCGGCCCGGCCTGGCCCTGGGCCCTCACCCTGCGCCCGATCCTGCTCGCCGCCGCCGCGGTGGCGGCCGTTCTGGGCATCCAGATCGTCCGCCGCCGGCGGAGCGCACCTGGAGGAGACCATGCAACGACACACTGACCCTGTTCCGCCGGACCGGTTCCCGACCGACCCTTCCGGGCTGCCCGAGGCCGGCCGGCCGCAGCTGCTCGAGCTGGCCCCCGGCGACACGTTGGACCTGCGGGTCGGCCCGGTG
>CALGFH010000207.1 GCA_937881255.1 uncultured Actinomycetes bacterium | reverse complement strand
AAGGGCGATCACGTCGTTCCCGTACGACTTGCTGACATGGTCAAGCTTGATCACGGGGCGGGTATGGCCTTTCGCTCGTCGGGGCTGCACGGGCGGGAAGTTGGGGGCCTCCCCGTAGGCCGTCGGCCTGGACAACGCAAGACCATACCAGACCTGCTTGTGGAAATCAGGAACCCTGGCGCCGTCTGGCCCGCCACCAGCCAAGCACCGTCGGGGTCAGCAGGGCGACCACACCGGCCACCGTGAGCGCCTTGCCGGCCAGCTCGACGGGGGTGTCGCGGTAGCTGAGGCGCACCTCGGACTGGGTCGGGACGACCACCATCAGCCCGGGCGAGAGCAGCCACGGGCCCTCCGCCCCCTCGACCTTCCAGTTGGGGAACCAGGAGACCTTGACGATGTGGGGCTCGCCGACCCGGTCGGTCCGGAAGCTGACCACGTCGCCGGAGCGGCTGGTGGTGGCGGGCAGCTCGCCCGGCCGGTCCAGCCGCTCCCGGGGCAGGGTGGTGAGCGGCGGGTCCTGCGCCTCGGCGAACGCGGCGGTGGCCGCCGGGTCGTCCTTGGACGCGAACACCAGCGGGGTCTCCAGCCAGTCGGGGTTGGCGTACCAGGCGAGCCCGTTGGCCCGCCAGTCGGGGTGGTCGACCAGCACCGGCCGGAACCGCGGGACCTCGACCAGGTCGCCGGACCCGACCTCGTAGATGGTGAAGCGGCCGCTGCGCTTGACCACCGGCAGGTTCGCGGCCGCCGCGGCCTGCATCTCGGTGTCCTGCATGCCCAGGTCGGCGCAGGGCACCGCCTGGTCGTCGGCGTTCTTGCAGGCGTCGTAGGCGACGTAGTAGCGGACCCCGAACAGCCGCAGGTGGGCCAGGCCGGTCGGGAAGTCGAAGCCCTCGGGGTAGGGGACGCCCGGGACCGCCTCGGTGTAGGCCTCGGAGGTCTGCTTCTGGTTGATGAAGTGGAACGGGGCGTTGAGCGACGACTCGATCAGCAGCCCCTCCATGGTCGGCTGGCCGCCGAACACGGGCACGTTCTCCAGCGTCCTGGTCGTGCCGAAGCGCTCGTAGTCGCGGTTGAACTCCCACATGACCCGGCCAGGGGGCAGCGTGGCCAGGGTGTCGAACAGCGCCCTGGCCTCCGGCCAGCCGCTCTTGGCCTCGTAGCCGCTGTAGTTGTACCTGGCCCAGTCGTCCACGAACCCCCGGTGGCGCCAGGCGCCGACCACCGGCGTCACCACCATCAGCGCGACCACGGCCAGCCAGGCGTAGCGGAGCGACACCCCGGTGCGCCGCTGCAGCCAGCCGGCCAGCCACCCGGCCACCACCGAGGCGCCGTAGGCGGCCACCAGCAGCGAGAACAGGTAGAGGAAGGGGAGCATGCGGGCGTTCCACAGGGCGGCCTCGGGCGCGACCCGGGTCAGGGCCACGAACACGAACGCGGCCACCGCGCCCGGCCAGGCGTACAGCAGCACCCGCCGCTCCCCCCTGGCCACGGCGACCACCAGCCCGACCAGGGTCAGCAGGAGATAGGGCCGGATCTCGTTGGGCAGCAGCAGGCTGTAGAACTCGAGCTGGTCCCAGCGGAAGTGGGCGGTGTACTGGACCCGCAGGATGAACGGCAGCCCCCAGAAGGCGGTCAGGCAGAACGCCACCCCCATGACCAGGGCCAGGCGCCGGAACGAGGCCAGGGCGGCGGCCAGCGGGCGGCGCAGCAGCAGCCCGGTCGCGCCCAGCACGAGCACGATGGTGGTGAGGATGTGGCTCAGGACCAGCGCCGAGACCAGCAGGGCGGCGGCCCGCCAGCCCTTGCCGTCCTCGCAGACCCGCCAGAGCACGGCCAGGGCCAGCGGCAGCAGGGCGAAGGAGATCGAGAAGGGGAACTCCCCGGCCATCGTGCTGGCGATGTTGCCGCCCCAGATCGTGAACTGCTGGGTCGGGGTGACCTGGGACATGAACAGGAACACGGTGGCCGCGCAGGCGGCCAGCAGCGGCGCCGGCTCGCGCAGGCGCAGCACCCGGAAGGCCGCCCAGCAGGTCGCCGGGAGGGCCAGCACGCCAAGCACGGTCACCAGCTTGAACGCCACCTGGTCGCCAAGGGGCAGGGTGAGCAGGGCGATGAGCGTGTAGGGCAGCGGGAAGTAGAAGGTCAGCATGGGGATGCCGGCGAACCAGCCCGGCGCCCAGCCGGTGACCCGCCCCCTGGGCAGCAGCTCCTCGCGCAGGAAGGTGGCCACGTAGTGGTGCGACCCCATGTCGCCGCCTGCCGCGGTCGTGGCGGTCAGGATAAGGTTCCAGTGCAGTGCCTTGAGAAGGACGAGGTAGATGGCGCCAAAGGTCAGCACGGTGAGGCCGCGCTGCACCCAGATGGTTCGGGTGCGGGCCGCGGTCAGTCCCTCGCGGGCGAAGGCCGCGATCGTCGCCAGCAGTGCCTCCTCGGGTCGTGGTTGCCAGCTGCCATGAAACCAGGATCGGCATGGTAGTGCCCCCTCCGGTCGCCCCGGTGACCGCATCGCCGGCGCCGCGCTGGCGCGGTGGCTGGCTGCCGGCGGGCGACCTGCCCCTTGACGAGGAGCGGGCGGCGACCGTCTCCTTCGACCGCCGCGGCCGCTGCCGCCTCACCCTGGCCCTCGACCGGCCGGCCACCGACGCCGATGTGGCCGCCCTCGAGGAGGCGGCCGACGTCCTGCCCAACCTCTACCTGTTCGACCTGGACGACACCGCCGACTACCCCGAGCGCCACGCCGAGGCGTTCGGGCTGGCCACGCCGCTGGCCGTCGACGCCTTCAACCACACCGCCGAGGTCGAGCTGCTGGCCCCACCGGGCGGCCTGCCACTGCCCCGGCGCCTCGGCCGCTTCGGCGTACCGGCGGTGTCCCCCGGGTCGGAGGCCGTGACCCCCGGGTCGGAGGCTGTGGACGACCGCCGGCACCGCTCCTTCGGGTCGGCTACGCTCCCCCACCGGGGGACCCGGCCCGGAAGCGGCGGGTTTGAGGCCGCCCTGCTCCAGGCGGGGCGGCGGCTGGTCGCGGCCACCCGGGTCTCGGCGTCGGGGCTGTGCGCGACCGCGCTCGGGGTGACCCTGGCCGTGTTCGTGGTCGCCTTCACCGCCGCCACCTGGACGGCCCACGCCCGCTTCGGGACCTACGGCTTCGACCTCGGCATCTACGACCAGGGGACCTGGCTGCTGTCGCGGCCCAGGGCACCGTTCGTGACCGTCCGCGGGCTCGACCTGCTGGGCCAGCACGCCGCCTACATCATGGCCCTGGTCGCGCCCCTGTACCGGCTCTGGGCCGACCCGCGGCTCCTGCTCCTGCTCCAGGTGCTGTTCCTGGCCCTGCCGGCGCTGGTCCTGTACCGGCTCGGCGGCCGCCACCTCGGCCACCCGGCGGCCGGGCTGGCCGTGGCCGTGGCCTACCTGGCCTACCCGGGGGTGCAGTGGGCGATCAGCTGGCAGTTCCACCCCGAGGCGATCGCCGCCGGCCTGCTCGCCCTGGCGGTGGCCGCCGCCGACCGGCGCCGCCACCGGCCCATGGCCCTGTGGCTGGCCCTGGCCGCGCTCTGCGGCGCCGAGCTGGGGCTGGTGGTGGCCGGGTTCGGCCTGCTGCTGGTCGCCGGGGGCCGGCGGGCGGTCGGCTGGCGCACCGCCGGGGCCGGCCTGGCCTGGTTCCTGGTCGCCACCTACCTGCTGGCCCCCCTGCACGCCGGCCGGGTGACGCGGCTGTTCGAGACCGACTACGGCATCGCCGGGACCGGGCCGAGGGCCCTGCTGGCCTCGCTGCCCACCATGGCCGGGCACGCCCTCCAGACCGGCCTGGCCAACGACGGCCTGTTCTACCTGCTGCTGGTGTTCCTGCCGCTGCTCGGGCTGCCCCTGCTGGCCCCCAGGTGGCTGCTCCCGGTGGCCCCGCCGCTGCTGCTCAACCTGGCCGCGGTCCAGCCCGAGCACCACCAGCTCCGCTTCCACTACCTGGCCACGGCCGCCCCCCTGCTGGCCGCCGGGGCGGTGGCCGGCCTGGCCGCGGTCCGCTCGACCCGCCGCCGGTGGCTCGCCCCGGCGCTGGTCCTGCTGGTGGTGGTGGCCGGCTTCACCAGCTGGCGCTACGGGCCGGCGCCGTGGGCCCGCGACCCGGTGGCCATCCCGTCCGGCCCGACCGACCAGGTCCGGCGCGAGGCCCTGGCCCTGGTCCCCGACGGGGCGCCGGTCAGCGCCCAGTACAACCTGGTCCCCCACCTCGGCCACCGGGTGGAGGTGTACGAGTTCCCCAACCCGTTCCGGGCCGTCAACTGGGGCCTGGACGGCGACGAGCACCCACCGGCGGCCACCGGGCGGCTCCGGTTCGTGGTCGTCCAGCGCGACCTGCTGGCCGAGCAGGACCGGGAGCTGCTGGACCGGCTCCAGACCGACCCGGCCTGGCGGACCCTGCTCGACCGCCAGGAGGTGGTCGTGCTGGAACGCCGGGAGGCCGCCGGATGACCGCCCGGCCCGAGGCCGGGTCGAGCCTGTCGATCGTGCTGCCCTGCCTGGACGAGGCCGAGCGGCTGCCCGGCACCCTGGCCGCCTACCTGGCCCACTTCCCGCCCGGCCGGGCCGAGGTCGAGCTGATCGTGGTCGACGACGGCTCCACCGACGGGACCACCGTGATCGCCGACCAGATCGCGGCCACCGACCCGCGGGTCCGGGTGGTGCGGACCACCCACAACCACGGCAAGGGCTACGCGGTCCGGACCGGCATCCAGGCCGCCCAGGGCGAGCTGGTGGTGTTCACCGACGCCGACGGCTCCTACGGGCCCGAGCAGCTGGAGCGGGTCGTGGCCGCCCTGGAGCGGGCCCCGGTGGCCATCGGCGCCCGCTCGGGCAGCCAGACCGGGGCCGGGTCGCCGCTGCGCCGGCTGGCCAGCCCGGTCTTCAACCGGGTCATGCGGCTGCTGCTGGGCCTGCCCTTCCACGACACCCAGTGCGGGCTCAAGGGCTTCCGCCGCGACGCCGCCGAGGCGGTGTTCCAGCGGGCCCGGGTGGACGGGTTCGCCTTCGACGCCGAGGCCCTGCTGGTGGCCAGGCGCCTGGCCATCGAGGTGGTCGAGGTGCCGGTCACGGCCGAGGAGCGCCAGGGCAGCAAGGTCCGGCTGCGCGGGGACGCGGTGCGGATGCTGGCCGACGTGTGGAAGGTCCGCCGGGCGGCGGCCAGGGGCGTCTACGACGAGAGGCGGGTCCGCGACGTGGCCGGCTGAGCCGGGTTCTCGTCGTCGATCTCGGCCACCGAGCCCTCGGCCAGCGACCGGGCGGCGGCCCGCTCCGGCGACAGGAACACGAACCGCTTGTAGGTGGTGAACCGGAACACCATGCCAAGGGCCAGGCCGGCCACCTGGGCGATGTTGAACCACAGCGGCCCGGTCTTGCCGAGGCCCTGCTCCACGACCAGGATGCAGGCGTTCGCGATCAGCAGCCCGACCCCGTTGAGCAGGAAGAACAGGGTGTACTCGCGGCGCAGGCTGGTGCGGGCCCGGTGCCGGAAGGTCCAGTGCCGGTTCATGAAGAACGAGGAGGTGGCGGCCACGGCCACCGAGGCCGTCTTGGCCCCCATGGCCGACCAGCCCATGCCCAGGTAGAGCAGGTTGGCCAGCCCGAAGTCGAGGACGGTGTTGATGGCGCCGACGACGCCGAACTTGGCCATCTCATGCGCCAGGTGGCGCCAGCGCCGGTAGAGGCCTCCGATGACGTTCAGGTACGCACTCCCTCCCACTCTCTCATGCTGGCACGGGGTGTCCAGCCTAGCGTATCCGCCTGGCGACGACGATTCCGTCGGACGCGAACACCCTCCTGTACCCCCCCTGGGGGCCGAGCAAGCGTTCGTAGAGGGGCCGCTGGTCGCCCAGCAGCCGCTCGTCGATCACCAGGTAGTCGACGGTCGCCGGGTCGGGCGGGTTCTCGCCGTGGGCGCCCCAGTTGGTGACCCGCCAGGGGTTCGGGTACTCATACGCGTAGGCCCGGTGGGTCAGGTGCGGGATCAGGTTGTAGGAGGCCGAGACCCCGGCGCCGGCCGGGACGACCCGCAGGGCGGCCCGCACGGTGGCGTGGCGGGGCTCGGCCCTGGCCCACCAGCCGTCGTCGTACTGGCGGCCCAGCGGCGACGGCGACCAGGCGACGTTGGCCACCACCGCCGCGGCCAGCAGCACCCCCACCAGCACCTGCCGGGTGGTCGTGCGGCCGCGGCCGGCCCAGGCCATCGCCTCCACCGTGGCCAGGAACACCCCGGCCAGGACGATGGCGGTGTAGTGGAAGCGGTAGTCGTGGGTCAGGGCATGGCCCGAGGTCACGTTGACCACCGTCTGGGGCACCGAGATGAGCAGGACCAGCGGGGCGGCCAGGGGGAAGAAGGCCACCGGCCCGAGCACGTGCCAGTAGTAGTCGAGCCGGTCACCAAGGGTGGCCAGGTCGTACAGCCGGCTCGGGTGGACGACCATGTTCCAGACGATCTCGCCCAGCGAGCTGCCGAAGCCGGGGAACAGCTCCTGGTAGAAGGGCCCGTCGCCGCCGCCCGCGGCCGGGATCAGCACCCGGGTGGCGAGCAGGAACCAGCCGGCCCCGGCGGCGGCGCAGAGCAGGCCGGCCCGGCGCTCGCCGAGCACGGCCAGGACCAGGCCGAGCATGATCACGGCCAGGGCGGCGTCCTCCTTGCAGGCCAGCGCGACCCCGATGGCGACCGCGAACCACCCCCAGCGCCGCCTCCGGGCCAGCCACCAGGCGAACAGCAGCGGCGTGATCACCAGCGCGTCGGGGTGGAAGTGCCACCAGTTGATCCACTCCAGCGACGGGTAGAGCAGGAAGCAGGCGGCCACGACCACGCCCAGCCAGGCGCTCTCCAGCCGGTCGCGGGCCAGCAGGTACAGCGGCACCGCGCCCAGGGCCATCCAGACCGTCTCGACCAGGTACAGGAAGTGGGGGCCGGCCCCGAGCCAGTAGGCGGGCACGAACAGCACCGTGATCAGGTTCACGTGGTGCTCGAAGTAGTGCAGCCCCCGGATGGTCACGAACGGGTCCTGGAACCGGGACAGCAGCCAGATGCCCTGGTCGTACAGGCCCATGTCGTAGCCGAAGGTCCCGAAGTTCTGGTGCTGGGACCAGGTGAGGCGGCCGAACACGCCGATGTAGGTAGCCACCAGCAGCCCGACGACCGCCGCCGGCCGGCGCAGCCTGACCACTAGGGTGGGGTGGCGCGGCGGCGGAGCTCGGCGGCGACGAACTGGTCGAGGTCGCCGTCGAGGACCGCCTGGACGTTGCCGGTCTCCGCGTTCGTGCGGTGATCCTTGACCATCTGGTAGGGGTGCAGGACGTAGGAGCGGATCTGGCTGCCGAAGGCGATGTCCTGGCGCTCGCCGCGCAGGGCGGCCAGCTGGGCCTCGCGCTCCTTGCGGGCCCGCTCGGCCAGCCGGGCGGCCAGGATCTTGAGGGCGATGGTCTTGTTGGCCAGCTGGGAGCGCTCGTTCTGGACCGCGACCACGATCCCGGTCGGCAGGTGGGTGATGCGCACCGCCGAGTCGGTGGTGTTGACCCCCTGCCCGCCCGGCCCCGAGGAGCGGTAGATGTCGATGCGCAGGTCGGCGTCGTCGATCTCTGGGGTGTCCTCGTCCTCCAGCACCGGGATGGCGTCGACGGCCGCGAACGAGGTGTGGCGCCGCTTGGCCTGGTCGTAGGGGGAGATCCGGACCAGCCGGTGGGTGCCGGTCTCGGCCGACACCAGCCCGTAGGCCCGCGGACCCTCCAGGGTCAGGGTGACCGACTTGATGCCGGCCTCGTCGCCCTCCTGGTAGTCGTTGACGGTCACCTTGAACCCGCGCCGCTCGGCCCAGCGGGCCAGCATCCGCCAGAGCATCTCGGCCCAGTCCTGGGACTCGGTCCCGCCGGCCCCGGGATGGATGGTGACGATCGCGTCCCGGTCGTCGAACTCCCCGCCCAGCAGGGCCAGCACCTCGAGGTCCTCGACGGCCGTGGCCAGGGTGGCCAGGCCCTGGGTGAGCTCGGCGGCCACCGAGTCGTCGTCCTCCTCCAGGGCGAGCTGGTTCAGGGTCTCCAGGTCCTCCAGCGACCCCTGGAGCCGGGCCACCGCCTCGAGGTCACCCTCGACGGCGGCCAGCCGCCTCATGACCCGGCGGGCCCGCTCCGGCTGGTCCCACAGGTTGGGCGCGGCCGCCTGCTCGCGCAGGCCGGCCAGCTCCTGCTGCTTGCCCGCCAGGTCAAAGGAACTCCTTCGCGTCGGCGAGCCGCTTGCGCAGCGCCTCCAGCTCGGGTCCGTGATCGGTGGGCATGGGTCCGGTCTCCTAGGGCTCGGCGGTGCCGTGCAATGGTACCGAGCCGGGACGGGTGGTGTTCGTCCGCTCCAGGCGCAGCAGGTTGCTCTGGAACTCCAGCACCCAGGAGGCCGTCTCCTGCTGGAGCAGGGCGGCCACGTCGTCGGAGAAGACGCGCAGCAGGGCCAGGCGGTTCTGGACCTGCTTGGGGTCGACGGTGCGCGAGGCGCTGCGGGCGCACTCGGCCGCCCAGTCGTACTGGAGCTGCTCCAGGCGGCGCTCCAGGGCCTGGGCGGTGGTCATCGACCGCATCCAGCCCGAGGAGAGGCCGAAGAAGCGGTCGAAGCCGACGCAGGCGGCGGCCAGGGCGAGCAGCACGTAGCCCCAGGCGGTGCGGCTGGGCCCGGGGGCGGCGGCGTCGAGCAGCGGCTGGAGGCCGCCGGCGGTGACCAGCAGGATGGCCAGCAGGCGCAGGCCCCGCGACCAGATGCGCTTGCCCCGCTTGTCCTGGAGGTACCAGTCGGTGGCCTCGATGGCCCTTCCCTCGGCGTAGCGGTAGAGCTGGGTCAGGGCGGCCTCGGTGTCGTGCCACTGCTCCATGCCCGCCGCCGGGAACGGCCCGGGGCGTAAATCTCGTCGGCGCCGCCGTCGGTCGGGCCGCGGCCCCGCCGGCGTTCGGTCCTCAACGCTCGTGGTGGCTTCCCGGATCGCCATCCTCGCCCTCCCCGGCTCGTGTCACCGACCGACCGGCGCTATCGTCGCATACTTGTCAAAGTGGACTGCGGGCCTGGTGGCCGGGCCGGGAGAAGTCGTGGGAATCTCCAGGCGGTCCGGGGAGTTCCCCTCCAGATCCGCTCGCGCCCCCCAGCGAGGTCCCATGTCCAAGCAACGTCTCCCGTGGCTGGTCGTCGCCGTGCTCGCCATCGCCCTGGTCAGCACCGTCGGCTGGGCCCTCTCGGCCCGCCGGCAGGCACCCGCGAGCCAGGCCACCGCGGCCGCCGCCGTCCAGGCCAATGGCGGCCACGACTCCGCAGCCCACGCCCACGGCGGCACGGCCCAGAACACCCCGCCGATGGCGCCGCGCGACGGCGTCCTGGCCATGACCGTGCCCCCGCTGCCCAAGACGGCGGTCAACTTCATCTGGAAGCCGGAGCACGTGCTGGTCGCGGCCGGCCAGAAGCTCACCCTCAAGGTGGCCAACGCCGACTACATGCAGCACAACTTCACCTTCAAGCCGGCCAAGGTGGCCAAGAACCTGCCGGTCGACGCCACCACCACCATCGAGCTGACCGCTCCGGCCAAGCCCGGCGTCTACACCTTCTACTGCAAGTACCACCTCCAGATGATGGAGGGCGCCCTCACGGTGCGGTGATGAGGACGACCGAGCCCATGCACCCGACCCACCCCCGCCGACGGCCCTGGCCGGCCGTCCTGCTGCTGCTGGTGACCGCCCTGCTGGTCGCCTTGGCGGCGGTGGTGGTGGTCGCGCCGCCGGCGGGCGCGGACTCGCTCACCGGGGCCGAGCCGAGCAACTACCAGACCAGGGTCCTGGGCGTGCGGCCGGCCCTGGAGGGAGTCTCGGTCGAGGTGGTCGACACCGGCACCCGGCTGCGCCTCCACAACCGCAGCGACCGCGAGGTGGTGGTGCTCGGCTACGCGGGCGAGCTCTGGCTGCGGGTCCAGCCCGGCCAGTCCGCCACCTGGCACGACCACCGCGCCCACTGGGAGGCCCAGGAGCCGCCCGCCCAGGTCCGGCGCTCGCCCGGGTCGGCCCAGGTGGCCGTTCCCGAGTGGACCGTGAAGCTCCGCACCGGCAGGCGCCTCGCCGACGTGGTCGGCGAGGTCCGCTGGGTGCCGGGGCCGTCGCCGCTGCCATGGCTGGCCGGGGCCGCAGTGCTGGCCATGGCGGTGGTGGCGGCCGGCCGGGGCCGCCGCTGGCTGGGCGCCCTGGTCGCCACCCTCGCCCTGGTGGTGGCCCTCGACCTGGTTCAGCTGGCCGGCGCCTGGATCGGCGCCCGGCCCCCGCTGGCCGGCAAGCTGCTCGGGTTCGGGGCCTCGGCGGCCGGGTGGGTCCTGGCCGCGCTGGCCGTCCGCCAGCTGCTCCGGCGGCGGCTCGAGAGCGGCCTGTTCCAGCTCCTGCTCGCCGCCGGCCTCCTCACCGTGGTCAGCGGCCTCGGCGACCTCGGGTTCCTGCTCCGCTCCCAGCTGGCCAGCGGCCTCCCCGACGCGATCGTCCGGGCCGCGGTCACCGCCAAGCTCGGCCTCGGCATCGGCGCCCTGACCGCCGCCACCCTCCAGCTCCGGTCCCTGCTCTCCGCCCAGGCGAATGCGGCGGCCGGCGCGGAGGGGATCAAGCGGATGGAGGGCGCGGACGGGATCGAGGGCCCGGGGCCTGTGGACAACCATCGGCACGCCGCCCACCCGTCGGCTACGCTCCCCCACCGGGGGGGCCGAGATCCGCGGCCCGGGCTCGAGGGCGCCTCCATCGAGGGCGCCTCCATCGAGGGCGCCCCGGTCGGGGGCGCCCGGCTGTGGGACTGGGACGACGAGCCGCTCGGCTTCGAGGCGTGGGACGACCCGGGCCCGCCCGACGAGCGGTTCGGCACCGCCTTGGTCCCCGAGCTCCACGTCGTCGGCGGGCGGGCCAGCAGGCGCCGCCAACCGGCGACGACCGCGTCCAACACGACCTTGGCCACGGTGCTGCCCTGGCCGAGCCACCGCCGTCCCGGCACCTTCGACGATGATCCCGACCTTCCAGGAGGCGCATGATGCAGGCCAGCGAGACCGAGCCCAACGGCGGCATCGTCGCCGCGACCATCGCCGCCGGCGCCGGCTGCGCGGCCCTCGGCCTGCTCACCGTGGGCGCGGCCGCCTCGACCGAGTTCGCCGACCTGCTCAACCTCTACGCCCCCTCGGGCCCCCTGACCGGCAAGGCCACGGTGGCCTCGATCATCTACCTGATCGTCTGGATCAACCTCCACTTCCGCCTCCGCGACCGCGAGCTCAGCCTCTCCAAGGGCTTCCTGCTGACGATGTTCCTCCTGGTCATCGGCCTGGTCGGCACCTTCCCGCCCGTCTACCAGCTGTTCGAGCGGGCCAGCTGACACCTTCCTTCACCGGGGGGGCCTGAGCCCTCCCTTGACCCCTGGGATCAAGCGCCCTCCAGAGGAGGGTGTCGACCTGGATGCCGCCCTGGCTGCGGCACGGGAACGAACCGGCGGCTCGTAGAGCTACCGGGCGCCGCTCAGGCGCCGAG
>CALGFH010000206.1 GCA_937881255.1 uncultured Actinomycetes bacterium | reverse complement strand
TGTCGCCGGTGCGGTCGTACTCCTCCTTGATCCTCGACAGCAGGAACACCTCGTAGTCCATGGAGAGCCCGAAGGCGATGCAGAACAGCAGCACCGGCATGGAGGTGTCGATCGTACCGGTTGGCGTGAACCCGAGGACGCCGGCCAGGTGGCCGTCCTGGAAGATCCAGACCATGGCCCCGTAGATGGCGGTCAGCGAGAGCAGGTTGAGGACCAGCGCCTTGGCCGGGATGACCACGCTGCCGGTCATCAGGAACAGCAGGGCGAAGGTGACCACGGCGATGATCGCCCCGGCGGCCGGGAGGTTGCCGAACAGCGAGGCCTTGGTGTCGACCAGCTGGGCCGAGGGGCCGGTGACCTGGGCGCCGAGCGGGGCGTCGAGCCCGCGGACGGCCGCCACCAGCTCCTCGCCGGCGGCCGAGTAGGGCTCGACCGACCCGACCACCGACAGCCAGGTGCCGTCGGCGGCGGCGAAGCGCCGGCCCTCGGGCGGGACGGCCGCGCCGTCCCCGGCGGCCAGGGGCCCCTGGAGCCGGGCACCGCCGGCGTAGCTGCCGGTGAGGGCGTCGACCCGCTCGACCCCGTCCAGCCGCGACAGGGCGGCGGCGTAGCCGTCGATCTCGGCCAGGTGGGCCATCGGGTCGCCGATGCCGGGGGCGACCACCGACAGGGCGCTGGACTCGTCGGTGGCGAAGTTCGCCCGGACGGCCTCGGCCACCTGGCGGCCCTCGGCGCTCGGGGGCAGGACCCGGTCGTCGGGCAGGCCGAAGCGGGCACCCAGGAACGGGGTGCCGAGCAGGAGCAGGAAGGCGACCACGGCCAGGGCGACCGGGACCGGCCGGCGCATCACCGCGGTGGCGATCCGGTGCCAGAAGCCGGTCCCGGGCTCCCGGGCCGTGGTGGCGGCCCGGCGGCGCAACAGCGGCAGGGGGAACCGGTCGACCCGGCGGCCGAGCACGGCCAGCAGGGCCGGGAGCACGACCAGGGCGCCGATCGCGGCCAGGGCGACCACGGCGATGCCGGCGTAGCCGAAGGAGCGCAGGAAGTAGAGCGGGAACACCAGCAGGGCGAGCAGGGAGACGGCCACGGTGGCGGCGCTGAACAGCACCGTGCGGCCGGCGGTGCCCATGGTCACGACCAGGGCGTCGGCCGGTTCGCGGCCGGCCCGCAGCTCCTCCCGGTAGCGGGAGACGATGAACAGGCTGTAGTCGATGGCCAGGCCGAGGCCGAGCGCGGTGGTCAGGTTGAGGGCGTAGATGGAGACGTCGGTGACCTCGGCCAGGACCCGCAGCACGAGCAGGGTGCCGACGATGGCGAAGCCGCCGACGGCCAGCGGGAGGGACCCGGCCACGGCGCTGGCGAACACCAGCACCAGCAGGAGCAGGGTGATCGGGACGGCGATGGCCTCGGCCCTGGCCAGGTCGGACTCGACCTGCTCGCCGACCTCGCGGAAGACCTGGGCCTGGCCGCCGACCTGGACGCTGAGGGCGGCGTCGTCGCGGGCGTAGGCGGCGGTGAGGGCGGCCGCCCGCTCGTCCATGCCCTCCTCGTCGCCGGTGATGCGGCCAAGCACCAGGGCCTGGCCGCCGTCGGTGCTCCTGAGGGCCGGGGCGCCCGAGGCCCAGTAGGAGACGACCTGGGCCAGGTCGGGCTCGGCGGCCAGCCGCCGGGTCAGGGCCTCCCCGGCGGCGGCCACGGCCGGGTCGTCGACCTGGCCGCCCTTGGCCGTGACCAGCAGGACCAGGTTGGGGTCGCCGGCGCCGAACTCGTCCCGCAGGACCGCGGCGGCCCGGGTCGACTCGGCGTCGGGGTCGTCGAACCCGCCGGCCTTGAGCCTGGTGATGGCGCTCCCCCCGAACACGCCGGCGGCCACCACAACGGCCAGCGTGGCCGCGAGCACCGCCCATCGTCGCCGGAGCAGGAATCGTCCCAGCCGCTCGAGCATACCGTCCTCCTATCGCTGATAGCTTAGCGTTGTAAACTTAACAGCGATAGCGGAGATGTCAAGGGCGGGCGGGAAGCGGCTAGGATGGGGCGGTCCCTCCCCCGACCCGCCGGAGTCCCGCCATGTGCAGCGCTGTTCGGATCGTTGTCGCCGCCGCCGAACGGGAGCGGCGCCTGGAGCTGCGGCGGGCCGCGGTGACGGCGGAGTGGGAGGTGGTGGGCGAGGCCGACGGGCCCGAGGCCGCCTACACCGAGGCGGTGGAGCGGCGGGCCCGGTTCCTGGTGCTGGACGCCAGCGCGGCCGGGCCCCGGCCGGAGGTGCTGGTCCGCCGGCTCCGGTCGACCAGCCCCAACGCCTTCGTGGTCGGGGTCGGCGAGGTCGCGGGGGTCGACGCCACCGTCCCCGGCGGGGCCCTTGACGGCCTGCGCGAGGCCATGCGCGACCTGCTCCACGCCAGCGGCGACCACCAGCACGCCTGAGCCGGCGGCGGCGCCGAGCTAGAGGAAGCGGCCCCGGTAGGGGGCGGCCAGGTGGCGGCCTTCCGGCCTGGCGTGGCGGCCCTGGTAGGCGAAGGCGATCAGCACCAGCACGCCCAGGGTGAAGGAGCTGAGCCCGACCCCGACCAGGGGCAGGGTCCGGTTGGGCCCGGTCGAGGCCAGCGGGCAGGCCCGGGCCAGGGAGTGCTCGACCCAGGCGAGCGCGGCCGACTGGCCGGGGCGCCGGACCACCGCCCGGACCTCGCGCATGCCGCTCAACGAGACCTTGGCCCGCCACTCGAAGGTGCCCGAGGCGCTGGTCCGCACCGTCCCGCGGGCCAGGGTGCGGTCGGAGGCCGGGTCGACCAGGGCCACGCTCAGGCTGGTGCCGTCCGGCATCCCGGTGCCCTCGGTGGTGGCGCCCTCGCAGGTCAGGTCGTGGAGGCCGACGTAGGTGACGGCGCCGGCGGGCTGGGCGGCCACCAGGAGGGCGAACGCGGTCAGGCCGACCGTGGCCACTCGCCGCCACCGCATCCGAACCCGCTCCTCCCCGACCTCGGCGTCCGTCTCCCGCACGCCGATGGCGCACGGCTCCGTCGGGAAGCGTGCGCTCCTCAGACGATACGGAAACCTACCCAGCCGGGCGCATCCGCAACACTACGGAACCATACGCACGGATCGGGTGGATCGACCGGCTCACTCGGTCTGGAGGTCGACCCCGTCGACCAGCAGCCGGCCGTCGCCGGCCAGGTCGTAGCCGAGGACCTCCAGGGCCAGGCTCGACCCCGGGGCGGCCGTCTGGTGCTCGACCGCGATCTGCTGCCAGCGGCCGCCGGGCAGGGCGTAGCCGGCCTGGTCGGCGCTGACCTCGCGGCCCCCGGCCAGCTCCCGCAGGGCCAGGACGACCTGGCCGCCCTCGGGGGCCTGGACCCAGAAGATGGCCTCGTAGGTGGTGCCGGCCTCGGTGGTGGCCGCGTCCCGCCTGACCATGCCCGGGCGCCCGGCCCCGGACCCGCTGCCGGGGCTGACGGCGGCCGCCCAGCGGCCCGACTCCCCGCCCTCGACCCGCTCGACCTCGGCCCCGCCGAGCGGCGCCCAGCCGGCCAGGTCGCGCTCGAAGTCGCCGTCGGCGAGCAGGTTCCCGGGGGTGGGCCGGACCGGCCGGGCCGCCGGGGCGGCGGTGCTGGGCGGGGCGGTGGTGGTGGCCGCGGCGGCGGTGGTCGCGGTGGTCGCCGCCTGGGCCCGGGTGGTGGCCGGGGCCGCGGCCCGCCGCCCCCCGTTCCCGGCGTCGCGGGTCAGCAGCGCGATCACGGCCGTGATCGCGGCCAGGCTGACCAGGGCGACCAGGAACACCTGCTGCAACGGCGACAGCCCGAACCGCTTGGACGGTTCGGCCAGGTGCCGGGGCGCGCTGTCGGCCATGAGGCGAATACTGGCTGGTGGGCGACCACCCGGCAACAACCGGCCACCGGGCCGGAACGGGCCTAGGCTGGCCCGCGGACCTCGCCGGCGATGTGGGCCAGGACGCCGTTCACGAAGCGGCCCGAGTCGGCCGTGGACAGCAGCTTGGCCAGCTCGATCGCCTCGTCGAGGACGACCGCGGTCGGGACCTCGGGACGGGCCGTCAGCTCGAAGGCGGCCAGGCGGAGCAGGTTGCGGTCGACCAGCGGCATCCGGTCGATCGTCCAGTGCTCGGCGGCGGCGGCGATGCCGGCGTCCAGGTCATCGCGCCGGGCGGCCACCCCCTCGACCAGCTCGACGGTGTAGGCGTCGGGGGCGCCGGCCTCGCGGTCGGCGCGGTGACGGGCCAGCACCTCGGCCACGGGCCGGTCCAGCAGGTCGGCCTCGAACAGGATGTCGAGGGCGCGCCGGCGGGCGGCCGAGCGGGTGCCGGGCGCGGCCCGGGGGGGTTCGGGGGGGCCGCGCCGGCCCCCCCGATGGGCCAGGGGGTCGCTCACTGGACCCGGGTCAGGTACGCCCCGGTGCGGGTGTCGACCTTGATCCGGTCGCCGGTCTCCACGAACAGCGGCACCTGGACGACCGCCCCGGTCTCGACCGTGGCCGGCTTGGTCGCGCCCGAGACCCGGTCGCCCTTGATGCCGGGCTCGGTCTCGGCCACCTCGACCTCGACCGCGGCCGGCAGCTCGACCCCGATGGCGGTGCCCTCGTAGAAGGTCACGTACGGGGTGGCGCCGTCGGTGAGCCAGCTGGCCGCGCCGCCGACCGCGTCGGCGTCGACCACCGACTGGTCGTAGGTCTGGGTGTCCATGAAGTGGAAGCCGGTCTCGTCGCGGTACAGGTACTGCATCTCGCGCTTCTCGAGGATGGCCACCACGACCGGCTCGTCGGCCCGGAAGGTCTTGTCCAGGGTGCGCCCGGTGCGGACGTTCTTGAGCTTGGTCCGCACGAAGGCGCCGCCCTTGCCCGGCTTCACGTGCTGGAACTCGACGACGTTCATGAGGTTGCCGTCGAGGTTGAGGGTCATGCCGTTCTTGAGGTCGTTGGTCGTCGCCATGCCATCACCCTATCAGGTGGCGTCGACCACCTCGGCCAGAACGGACAGCGGCACCCCGCCGGTGCCGAGGACCAGGTCGTGGAAGGCGGGCAGGTCGAACCCGCCGCCCAGGCGGGCCTGGGTGCGCTCCCGCAGCCGGACCAGCTCCAGGCGGCCGACCATGTAGGCCAGGGCCTGGCCGGGCATGGCCACGTAGCGGTCGACCTCGTTCTCGATGTTGACGCGGGTGAGGGCGGAGTTGGCCAGCATGTACCCGACCGCCTGGTCGCGGCTCCAGCCGAGCTGGTGGAGGCCGGTGTCGACCACCAGCCGGCAGGCCCGCCAGGAGTCGAAGGACAGCATGCCGAAGCGCTCCAGGTCGCCCGAGTACAGGCCGAGCTCGTCGGCCAGGCGCTCGGTGTACAGGGCCCAGCCCTCGCTGAAGGCGGTGACGTAGCCGAAGCGCCGGAACCGGGGCAGCTCCTCCAGCTCCTGGGCCAGGGCGAACTGGAGGTGGTGGCCGGGGACGCTCTCGTGGAAGGCCAGGGCCTCGTACTCGTAGCGGGTGCGGGTCTCGGGGGCCGAGGTGTTGAGCCAGTGGACCCCGGGGTGGCTGCCGTCGGCGGCCGGGGGCTGGTAGTAGCCGAGCACGGCGTCCCTGGCCTCGTACGCGCTCATCTCGTCGACCCGGCAGGGGGCGTCGGGCACCCGGCCGACGACCGCCGGCAGGGCGGCCACGGCCCGCTCCAGGGCGTCGCGGCCCGACTGGAGGATCTCGGCCGCCGAGCCGAACCGCAGGGCCGGGTCGTCGCGCAGGCGGGCCAGGACCTGGTCCATGTCGGCCGTGCCCAGGACCTTCTCCCCCAGCGCCCGGTACTCCTCGGCCAGGGCGGCGACCAGCTCCAGGCCGAGCTGGTGGAGCTCGGCCGGGTCGCGGTCGGTGGTGGTGTGGTGGGCGACCGCGGCCAGGTAGACGGCCTCGCCGCCGGGCACATGGGCCAGGCCGCAGCGGTCGTCGGGGCGGGCGCGCTCGGTGACCTGGCCGGCCAGCAGGTCGCGGTAGCGGGCCATGGCCGGCCGCACCGAGGCGGCGACCACATCGCCCAGCCGCTCGCGGAAGCGGGCCGGATCGGTCCCCGGCGGAGGCTGGGGCACCAGCAGGGGGTCGTCGGCCACCGGCCCGGCCAGGTAGGTGTCGAGCTGGCGGAGGGCGGCGCGGACACCGAGGGCGGGCGGGGTCCGGCCGGCGGCCAGCCCGGCCCGCAGGCGGTCGCCGGCCTGGTCGAGGCAGCCGGCCAGCTTGGCGCAGCGCTCCAGGTAGTCGGCGGCCTGCTCGGGCGTGGCCAGCGTGATTTTGGGGACCAGGCCGAGCACGGCCGTCTGGATGCCGCTCATGGTGGCCGACACGGTCAGCTCGGGCCAGCGGGCGGCCAGCTCGGCCCGGCGGTCGGCCAGGCCGCGGCCGAGCATGGCCAGGGTGATGCGGTCCTGGGGGCCGAGCCCGGCGGGGTCGATCCCGGCCAGGCGGCGCTCCAGGCCGGCCAGGCGGCGGTCGGTCTCGGCCTCGGCGGCCTCGGACAGGTCGGGGACCTCGGCGTCCCAGCCGCGGACGCCAGAGACGGTGGCGTCGAACGGCGCGGCGTCCATGATGGTGGTGAAGTAGTCCTCGGCCAGCTCGCCGAGCGCCTCAGCCTCGGTGGTCACAGCTCCAGCAGCTCCTTGGGGGTGGTGGTGAGGAGCTCGTGGCCGCCGGGGCGGGCGACCACCAGGTCCTCGATGCGGACCCCCCCGAACCCGGGCAGGTAGACCCCGGGCTCGATCGTCACCGGGGTGCCGGCGGCGACCCGTTCCCGGGAGCCGGACCGCAGCCGGGGCGCCTCGTGGATCTCCAGGCCGATCCCGTGCCCGGTCGGGTGCGGGAACGAGTCCCCCAGCCCGGCCTCGGCGATCGGCTGGCGGCAGGCCCGGTCGACCTCGCCGGCCGGCACCCCGGCCTCCAGGCAGGCCAGCCCGGCCGCCTGGGCCCCGCGGACCAGCTCGTAGAGGTCGCGCTGGCGCTGGGAGGCCCGGCCGAGGACGGCCGTGCGGGTCATGTCGGCGCAGTAGCCGTCCACCCGGGCCCCGAAGTCGAGCTTGATCCAGTCGCCGGCGGCCAGCGGCCGGTCGCCGGGGTGGTGGTGGGGCTCGGCGGCCTGCTCCCCGAACGCGACGATTGTCTCAAAGGCCAGCCCGTCGGCGCCCAGGCGGCGCATGGCCAGCTCCAGGTCGACGGCCACCTGCCGCTCGGTCACGCCCTCGCGCAGGGCCGGCAGCAGCCCCTCCAGGGCCTCGCCGCCGAGCCGGGCCGCCTCGCGCATGGCCGCCAGCTCCCGCTCGTCCTTGACCTCGCGCAGCTCCTCGACCAGGGGCGGGGCGGCCATGACGGCCTGGCCGGGCAGGCCCGAGCGCAGCCGCTGGCCCTCGCCCCAGGTCAGCCCGGCCGGCTCGAAGCCGAGGCCGTTGCCCCCGGCCCGCACCACCCCGCCGACGGCCCCGACCAGGTCGCCGGGGGCGAGCACGACCTCGGCCCCTGGGACCTCGGCGGCGGCCTGGTGGCGGTAGCGGCCGTCGGTGAAGAACAGGGTGCGGTCGTGCAGCAGCAGCAGCGCCCCGTAGCTGCCGGTGAAGCCGGTCAGGTAGCGGACGTTGACCGGCTTGGTGACCAGCAGGGCCGACAGGTCGGCGTGGGCCAGCAGGCCGCGCAGGGCGTGGCGCCTGGCTTCGGTGTAGGCATGGCCGTCGTTGGGCACGCGAACGTTCCTTTCCCCCGGGCTGCCCCCGTTCACCCCACGGTCCCATCTTGCCAACCCGGCTCAGGCAGGGCGAGCCAGCAGGTCGGCGGCGGCGCGCAGGCCGAGGTCGTAGCTGGCCGGGCCCATGCCGGCGATCACGGCGGCCGCCACCGGGGCCACGGCCAGGTGGTGGCGCCAGCGCTCGCGGGCGTGGACGTTGGAGAGGTGGACCTCGACCACCGGGATGCCGCAGGCCTCGACGGCGTCGCGGACCGCGTAGGAGGTGTGGGCCAGCGCCCCCGGGTTGCACACGGCCGCGGCCACCCCCCGGCCGGCCGCGGCCAGCAGGGCCTCGACCAGGTCGCCCTCGGCGTCGGACTGGAGCCCCTCGACGGCCAGGCCGAGCTCGCCGGCCAGCTTGGCCAGGCGGTCCATGATCTGGTCCAGGTCAAGGGCGCCGTAGTGCCCGGGGTCGCGCCGGCCCAGCGCCCCCAGGTTGGGCCCGTGCAGGACCAGCACCAGGGGCCCCTGGCCGGTCCGCGGGTAGGTCTTCATCGCGGGTCCCGGGCCAACGATTCGATGGCGGCGACGAGCACGTCGCGGCCGGGGGCGGGCACGACCTCGGGCTGGCCGAGCTCGCGCAGCAGGACCAGGCGCAGCCCCTTGCGCTGCTTCTTGTCGGTGGCCATGGCGGCCAGGACCTGGTCGGGGTCGAGGCGGACCCCGCCGACGGGCAGGCCGAGAGCGGCCAGCAGCTCGACGTGGCCGTCCTCCAGCCCCGGCCGGGCCAGCCCGATGGCCTCGGCCACCCTGGCCGCGAACACCATGCCCAGCGCCACCGCCTCCCCGTGCCGCAGCCCCCGGTACCCGGCCAGCCGCTCCAGGGCGTGGCCCAGGGTGTGCCCGTAGTTCAGCAGCAGGCGGCCCACGGCCCCGTCGCGGCCCTCCTCGTGCTCGTCGGCGCCGACCACGGCCGCCTTGACCCGGACCGCGCCCTCGACCAGGGGGGCCAGGGCGGCCGGGTCGGCGGCCACGGCCGGGCCGGCCGAGCGGGCCAGGGCCTCGGCCAGGGCCGGGTCGCCGGCCAGCCCGGCCTTGGCCACCTCGGCCAGGCCGGAGCGGACCTCGGCCGCGGGCAGCCCGGCCAGGGTGTCGAGGTCGGCGACCACCGCCAGCGGCTGGTGGAAGGCGCCGACCAGGTTCTTGCCGGCCTCCAGGTCGACCCCGGTCTTGCCGCCGACGGCGGCGTCGACCATGCCGAGCACGGTGGTGGGCAGGTTCACCAGGGGCACGCCGCGCAGCCAGGTGGCGGCCGCGAACCCGGCCACGTCGGTGGTGGCCCCGCCGCCCACGGCCAGGACCGGGTCGGCCCGGCGGGCCGGGATGCCGGCCAGCCGCTCGTACAGCCCGGCCACCACCTCCAGGCGCTTGGCGTCCTCCCCGGCCGGGACCTCGAGCTGGGCGACGGCCAGGCCGCGCCCGGCCAGGGCCTCGCCGACCCGCCCGGCCACGGCGGCCACCGGCGCCGACGACACCACCGCCGCCGCCTCGGCCCCCGGGAACTCCGGCAGCAGCTCGTCCAGCCGGTCCAGCAGCCCGCTCCCGATGAGCACCGGGTACCCGCCCCCGGCGGTCGGGACGGTGACGCTGGCGGCGACCTGCCGGGTCACCGGCCGGCCATGGCGCCGACGCGGCGGCGGTACCAGTCCATGACCTCGACGGCGACCTGCTCGACGTTGTTGCGGTCGGTGTCGATGGCCACGTCGCCGGCGGTCTCGTAGATGGGGCCGCGGGCGACCAGCAGGTCGCGGATGCGGCCGGCCCGGTCGGTGGCGTCCTTGAGCAGGGGCCGGTCGTTGACCCCGGTGAGCCGGCCGGCCAGGGTCTCCGGGGTGGCCCGCAGGTAGACCAGCAGCCCGGCCTGCTTGAGGGCGGTCCGGTTCTCGGCCGAGAGCACCGCGCCCCCGCCGACGGCGACCACCCGCCCGGGCACCGAGATGGCCCGGTCGATGGCGGCCATCTCGCGGCGCCGGAAGCTGAGCTCACCCTCGCGCTGGAACAGCTCGGAGATGGTCATGCGGGTGGCCCGCTCGATCATCAGGTCGGTGTCGATGAACTCGCGGCCGAGGGCCCGGGCGACCAGCCGGCCGACCGAGGTCTTGCCGGCCCCCATGAAGCCGATGACCACGATGGTTGGCTGGATCTGGCGCATGCCGGCAAGCCTAGCAGCCCCGGCCGTCGAGGGCCGTGCCGGCGCCCTCAGGTGGTGTCGTCGCTGGTACGACAGCGCGCGCGTCCGCCGGGTGACAGTCCGGCGGGCCGCCGGCGGCGACCATGGGGCCGGTTCCACGATGCACGGAGGAGGTCAGCTCATGCGCCGGTTCCTGCTGCTGGTGTTCGGCTCCTGCGCCGCCGCCGCGGCCGCCTTCTCGCTGTGGCCAGCCCAGCTCGGCGGCTTCTTCGCCCTGTTCGGCCAGCACACCCGGGTCAACAGCGGCGTCGCCGTGACCGTGCTGGCCACCCTCACCCTGCTGCTGGTCGCCCTGCGGGTCCGGCTGTGGCGCTCGGAGCGGGACCTGGCCAGGATGCGCCGCGGCCTGGCCCAGCCGCCCGTCCCCACCTACCCGGCCTACCCCGCCTACCCGGTCTCGCCGGTCTCGTCGTGGGGGTCGAGGCCGGTCAGGTAGGCGTCGAGGTTGCGGCGGACCTCGGCCAGGGAGTCGCCGCCGGTCTTCTCCAGCAGGGCGTCGGCCAGGACCAGGGCGACCACCGCCTCGCCGACCACCCCGGCCGCGGGCACCGCGGTCACGTCCGAGCGCTGCACCACCGCCTTGGCCTTGGCCCCGGTGGCCACGTCGACCGTGTCAAGGGCCCGGACCAGGGTGGAGAGCGGCTTCATGGCCGCCCGGACCCGCAGGGCCCCGCCGGTGGACATGCCGCCCTCGATCCCCCCGGCCCGCCCGGTGCGCCGCTTCAGGGTGCCGGGCCGGGCCCCGGGGACGATCGCGTCGTGGGCCCGGGAGCCGGGGCGGGCGGCGGTGGCGAAGCCGTCGCCGACCTCGACCCCCTTGATGGCCTGGATGCTCATCAGGGCCCCGGCCAGGCGGGCGTCGAGCTTGCGGTCCCAGTGGACGTAGGAGCCGAGGCCGGGGGGCAGCCCGTGGGCGACCACCTCGAACACCCCGCCGAGGGTGTCGCCGGCCGCCTTGGCCGCGTCGACCGCGGCCGCCATCCGCCCCTCGGCCTCCCCGTCCAGGCAGCGGACCGGCGAGGCGTCGATCTCCTCCAGGTCGGCCAGGGTGGGCACGGCCCGCGACCGGGTGGCGGCCGGCCCGAGCCGGACCACGTGGCTGAGCACGCTCACCCCGACCTGGCCGAGCAGGGCCTTGGCGGCCGCCCCGGCCGCCACCCGGGCCGCGGTCTCGCGGGCGCTGGCCCGCTCCAGCACCGGCCGGGCCTCGTCGAAGCCGTACTTCTGCATGCCGGTCAGGTCGGCGTGGCCGGGCCGGGGCCGGGTCAGCGGCACCCCCCTGCCGGCGGCCATCGCCTCCGGGTCCTCGACCGGGTCCGGGGCCATCACCTCGGTCCACTTGGGCCACTCGCTGTTGTCGATCCGGATGGCCAGGGGCGACCCGAGGGTGCGCCCGTGGCGCAGCCCGCCCAGCACCTCCAGCCGGTCCTGCTCGAAGCGCATGCGCTTGCCGCGGCCGTAGCCGAGCCGCCGCCTGGCCAGCTCGCGGGCGATCTCGGCGCTGGTCAGGGGCACGCCCGATGGCAGCCCTTCGAGCACGGCGACCAGCGCCTGCCCGTGGGACTCCCCGGCGGTGAGATAGCGCAGCATC
>CALGFH010000205.1 GCA_937881255.1 uncultured Actinomycetes bacterium | reverse complement strand
GGTCATCGACCTCTGGCAGGAGGGCAAGGGCCTGCGCAGCATGCAGCGCCGCTAGTCCGGGGACCGGTCGGCGAGCACCTGGGCGACGGCGTGGGAGGCCTGACGGACCATGCCGGGGTTGGTGTCCCAGTAGGGCAGGGCGACCACCGCCTGGAGGAGGGCCCAGCCGCGACCCCGCAGCCAGGAGGCGTCGTCGACCGCGAGCTCGTCCCGGAACCGGGCCCGGCTGGGCCCGGCGAACAGGTTCCAGGCGGGCTGCAGGTCGCAGGCCGGGTCGCCGGCGACCGAGCGGCGGACATGCTCGTCGTGCTGGGCAAGTGGCCCGCCCCGGCCATGCGGGTGCCGGGGTGGGCGCCGGTGGTGTCGACCCGGCGCAGCGCCCGCACGAACCCGGCCAGGTCGACGGCCGCCTGCTCCAGGTCGCCGATGGTGCCGTTGGCGTTCTCGCCCGGGAGCCACTCGTACACCGACCACCCGAAGGGGTAGCCCTCGGCCGGGCGCCCTCGGGCCAGCTGCACCGGCAGGGCCAGGGGCAGCTGCGGCGCGAGCCTGGGCAGCCACTTCGCCTCGGTGTGCGCCTGGGCGGTGGCCCAGCCGATGCGCGGCAGCCGGACGGCCAGGTGGTCGCCGAGCCGGTAGATGTCGTGGTCGGTCCCGTACGACTCGACCGGGTCGATCGGCAGCCCGGCCCAGCGCGGGAACTGCCCGGCCAGCAGCCGGCGCACCAGGGCAACGTCGGTCTCGACCTCGTCGGGATGCATCCTGGTCATCGCCGGATCGTCGGCGAAGGGCCCGCCGGCGGCAACCGGGTTCCGTGTCGGCTAGAACACCGGCCACGTATCCGGAGTTGAGGCGATTGCGTGGTCGCCGGGGGCGGCGCGCAACGGTCCCTGGCTGCACGAATGGCCTGGCGCTGCATGCGGCGCCGGATACATGCCCGCTGTTCTAGGGCGCGGTGGCGCGGAGCACCGCGATCGGGCCGGCGCCGTGGCGGGTCTCGATCGCGGTGAGGCCGGCGGCCGCCAGCCAGGTGGTGAGCTGGGGGGCGGTCCAGGCGGCGCCGCCCTCGTTCTCGACCAGCATCATGAGGTCGAACAGGGCGACCGCGGGCGGGCCGTCGCCGTCGTCGTCGAGCACCCACTCGTACACCAGCAGGGTGCCGCCGGGGACGAGCAGACCGGCGGCGGTGGCCACGATCGCCTGGCAGCGGCCGGCCGGGTGGTCGTGGAGGATGTTGGCCAGCAGGACCGCGTCCCAGCGCTCGGTGGGCGGGCGGCCGAAGCGGGGCTGGTCGAGGTCGCCGGGCACGAAGGCCAGCTCGGGGTGGCGTTCGCGCAGGACCGGCTCGACGGCCGGGAGGTCGAGCACGGTCGCCTCCAGGCCGGGGACGGCCCGGGCCAGGGCGGCGGCGTGGGAGCCGGCCCCGCCGCCAACGTCCAGCAGCCGGCCCGGGCCCTCCAGGCCGGCCAGGGCGGGCAGCTCGCCCCCGAACCGGGCGGCCAGGTCGTCGAGGGCGCGGAGGAAGTCGAGCGAGCGACCGGGGTCGGCGGCCAGCCGGTCACGCCAGGGCGGGATGCGGGCGTGGCCGTCGCCGACGCTCTCGGGCAGACCGGCCCAGGCCTGGTAGAAGAACCACTCCTTGGCCACGATCCCGGCCACCGACGCGGGGTGGTCGCTGGCCAGGGGGGCGCCGTCGGCCGAGAGGGCGTACCCGCCCGGGCCGCGGCCGGCCAGGCCGAGCGCGACCAGGCCCCCGAGCAGCGCCCGGGTCGCGCGCGGACTGGTGCCGCAGGCGGCGGCCACCGCCTCGGCCGGGCGCGGCGCCCCGGCGATGGCGTCGGCCACCCCGCTGGCGCAGGCGGCCGCCACCACCGCCGACCGCTGGTAGGCGGTGGCCAGCTCCAGCGGGTCCACCGGCCCGCTCACCGGGGCCCGCCGGCGCGGAGGGTGCGCAGGGCCCGGGCGGCGTCGCGAACCTGGGCCAGCCGGCGGCGGAGCCGCCGGGCCCGGTTCGCCGTGCCGCCCGCCCCGCCCAGGGCGTCCAGGACGACGGCGGCGGTGTTGCGGCCGGGCATGCCGGTGACGCCGCCGCCGGGGTGGGTGCCGGCGCCGGTCAGGAACAGCCCGCCGATCGGGGTCCGGTAGCCGGACAGGCTGGGCGAGGGCCGGAACGACAGCAGCTGGTCGAGGCTCATCTCCACGTGGTTGGGGTTGGCGTTGGGGTTGCCGTGGCGGGCCACCCACTCCAGCGGGCCGGTGAGGTGGCGCTCGACCGGCTCCAGGGTGGTCCCCAGCGCCTTCTCGGCCGTCCGCCAGGCGTGGTCGGCGGCCCGCTCCAGGGCGGCCTGGTCCCAGGGGCCGGACGCCAGGTCCCAGGGCACGAAGGTCGAGAGCCACAGCGCGGCCCGGTCCGGCGGGGCCCAGCCGTCCTCCAGGGCCGAGGGGAAGGCCAGCATCAGCGGCGGCCGCTCGGGCAGCTCCCCCAGCTGGATGCTGGCGAAGGCCCGCTCCAGGTCGCCGGTGGTGTTGGCCGACAGCAGGAACGACCGCTCGAACCCGGCCGGCCCGGGCAGCGGCGGCATCCCGGCCAGGACGGCGTCGACCTTGAGCTCGGAGACGTTGCGCCGGCCGACGTGGATGCGGCGGGCCTCGGCGGCCAGCCAGGGGGGGACGGCGCCCTCGTCGACCAGCTCCAGCAGCAGCCGCCGGGCGTCCAGGGCGGAGACGACCGCCCGGGTGGCGGCGACCCGCTCGCCGCCGGCGTGCACGGCCACGGCCCGGTTCCCGGCGACCTCGACCCTGGTCACCGGCATGCCGCAGCGCAGCCGGCCCCCGGCCGCCTCCAGGCAGCGGACCAGGGCGTCGACGGTCGCCTGGGAGCCGCCGGCCGGCCGGGCCGCCGGGGTGCCGTGGCCGCCGGCCAGCATCAGGGCCCCGGCGCCGGTGCCGGGGTCGGCCGGGGACTGCTGGGAGTGGGCCGCCCAGTGGGCCAGGGGGGCCTGGAGGCGCTCGTCGGCGACCACCGAGCGGACCAGGTTGGAGGCCGACCCGAGCAGTGCCTGCAGGAACCGGCCCGCCTGGGGGCCGATGGCGGCCTCGGCCAGGGCGGCCAGCTCGCGCAGGGACGGCGGCGGGCCGTCCTCGGTCTGGCCGAGCAGGGCGACCCCGGCCCCGGCCCAGCCGGCGAAGCGCCGGTAGGCGTCGGCGTCGGCGTCGCCGACCACCGGCCGCAGGTGCTCCACGGTCCGGTCGAGCGAGCTGTCGAAGGCCAGCGCCGTCCCGTCGTCGCAGGGGGCCAGGGTCACCTGGTCGCGGAGGTGGAAGCGGAGCCCGAAGCGCGACTCCAGCTCCAGGTCGCCCGCGACCCCGCTGCCGCGGATGCCGCCGTGCTCGTAGGCGCCGACCTCCAGGCGCCCCCGGCCGCCGGGCAGCTCGACGGTGTGGATGCAGCCGCCGGGGCTGGCGGCCGCCTCCAGCACGACCACCTCCAGCCCGGCCCTGGCCAGGTAGCAGGCGCAGACCAGCCCGTTGTGCCCGCCCCCGACCACCACCACCTCGGCCCCGTCCATCGGGCTAGCCGGCTCCCGGAGACGGCTCCGCGCTCACCCGCCAGCCGCCGAGGCCGCCCGGCTCCAGGGCCCAGCCGACCCGGACCAGGCGCCTGGCCCGCGCGGCCAGGTGGCCGGGCAGGTTGGCGGCGTTGGTGATCAGGACCACGTCGGCCGCGCCGACCAGGCTGGCCGCCGCCTCGGGGTCGTCGAGCAGGGCGCCAAGGACGGTCGCGGCCGAGTACTGCTGCACGATCGCCTCCAGCCGGCGGCGGGAGCGGGCGTCGACGGCCAGCACCCCGACCAGGGTCTCGGGCGTGAGCTCGACCAGGGCCCGCATGGCGTCCTGGGAGGCGACGAAGTTCAGCGGCACCACCTGGGCCCCCTCGGGGGCCAGCTCGCGGGCCTCGGCCAGGTGGAAGTAGGGGGTGAGCAGGACGTTGGCGTCCTTGAGCTCGCTCGACCCGGCGGCCGCGTCCTCCAGCAGCATCGGCTCGACCGTGACGCTGGTCTCGCGCTGCACCTGGTCCAGCCCGCGCTGGAGGTCGACCGGGTTGCACTCAAGGAACACGGTCCTGGGGGCCGGCTGGAACACCTCGTCGGCCACGCGAACGATCAGCTTCTGGAACTCGGCCCGGTCCCCGCCGACCAACCGCCAGCGGACGGCCAGGCGGCGAATGGCCGCCTCGGCCTCCCGCATTCCGGTCGCGCCGTCGGGCAGGTCGCGGCGGACCACCGCCCCGCGGCGGCTGGTCGCGGTCACCCAGCCCTGGCGGGCCAGCTCCTGCACGGCCCGGCCGACCGTGCTCGGGCTGGTCCCGAGCTCGGCGGCCAGGGCCCTGACCGAGGGCAGGGCGCCGCCCCGCGGGTAGGCCCCGCGCAGCAGCCGCTCCTTGAGCGCCTCCTCCACATCCCGCGCCGAGAGCATCACCGGACGCCGTCCCGGGCCTCGCGCACGGCCGGGAACTCGGCGTCGAACAGCCCCGGCTCCAGGCCGTCCAGGTAGGCCATGACCTCGTCCAGCTCGAGCACGTCGCAGTACTTCTGGTGCAGGTCGAACAGGTTGACCTTGTGGGTCAGCTCGCCCCGGTCCCAGACGCAGGGCTCGGGGATGCCGACCCGGAAGTTGTAGGAGATGGCGTCGACCGCCGAGGCCCGCACGCAGCCCGAGGTGGTGGTCCCGCACAGCAGCAGGGTGTCGGCCCGCAGGGCGACCAGGTAGCTGACCAGCGGGGTCCCGAAGAACGCCGACGGCTTCTTCTTCTCCACGAACAGGTCGCCCGGCCGGGGCGCGACCTCGGCCACGATCTGGTTGCCGAGGTGGCCCTGGACGTCGGTGTCGTCGCCCGAGCGCCAGCTCTTGTCGTTCCAGACGCCCAGGTCGAAGCCGTCGGGGCGGCGCGGGTTGGTGGTGTAGGCGACCGGCAGGCGCAGGGCCCGGGCCCGCTCCAGCAGCTGGCCGATGGCGGCCACGCCCTGCCAGCCGCGCTCCCCGCAGGAGTAGCGCCAGCGCTTGATCGAGTCGAGGATCGGCTCCGGCCGGTCGCCGACGAAGTTGTAGTTGACGTCGATCACCAGCAGCACCGGCCGCTGGCCGAGCCCGGCGGGCCGCCCCCATCCGGCGGCCTCGAAGACCTTGCGGTCGGTTGCTCCGAGCACGTCGTCCCAGACCGCCAACTCCTACCTCCTTGTCGTCAGATGCCTGACCGGATGCCGGCCAGGGTGCCGTCGGGCCCGGTGCGGACCAGCCGGTCCTTCGGCTCCTTGGGGACGTCGGGCCGGACGGCCCTGGGCAGATAGCGGCCGCGAGGCTCGCCCACCGGGCGCGGCCCGGGCGAGTCGTCGGCCCACTCGGCGGTGACCTGGCCGCCCAGCAGGGTCAGCACCGGCCAGCCGTGATAGGTCTTGCCCTCCATGATCGACCAGCCGGCGCGGGTGTTCAGGTGGTCCTTGCCCACGGTGACCTCGCGCGACAGGTCGACCACGACCAGGTCGGCGTCGGACCCGACGGCCACCGCCCCCTTGCGCGGGAACAGGCCGTAGATGCGGGCCGGGTTCTCGCAGCACACCTGGACCAGCCGCTCCAGGGTGATGCGGCCCTCGTGGACCCCGTGGGTGAGCATCACCGGCAGGAAGGTCTCGACCCGGGAGAAGCCGGTGCGGCAGTCCCAGATGCTCTGGCGGTACATCGACTCGCGGTCGGCCGGGGGCCAGGCGACCACGTGGTCGGAGCCGACGGCGTCGACGTCGCCCCGGGCCAGGGCCTGCCAGAGCGCCTCCTGGGTGTCGCGGTAGCGCAGGGGCACGTTGATCCGCCAGCCGTCGAACGGGGAGAAGCCGAGCCAGGCCGGCCCGGTCTGGGCGTACAGCTCGACCCCGCGGCTGCGGGCCTCGCGGATCTGCTCGAAGGTCTCGGGGGTGGTGGCGTGCTGGATGTACATGCGGGCGCCGAGCTGCTCGGCCACGTAGGCATACGCCCGGACGTGCTGGGCCTCCAGCATGTGGGGCGAGCGGTCGGTCCAGGCGGCCAGGTCGTCGTGGCCCAGCTCGCGCAGGCGGCGCTCGAACACCCGGGCGATCTCCCAGTTCTCCGGGTGGATGGAGCAGATGGCGGGCGCGCCGTAGCGGGCCACCTGCTCCATGACCAGGTACAGGGTGCCGTCGTCGATGCCGACCCCGAGCCCGGCCCGCCGGCTCGGCCAGTTGTGGTCCTCGGCCGGGATGCGCCGGGCCTGCATGTAGAGCTTGAAGGAGGTGACCCCGTACTCCTCGCAGTAGAGCGGGATCTCCTCGGCCTGGGCGTCGGTCTCCATCATGAAGGTGAGGAAGCAGTCGACCGACGACACCCGCTCGATCGTCTCCTTGGCGGTGGCGAACGAGTGCGAGAACGGGACCACGTCGCCGGCCTGCACGAACTCCTTGAAGGGCCGGGTGCCGAGCCGGGTGCTGGGCGCCTGGATGCCCCAGGTGGTGATGCCGGCGCAGGCCGCGGCCCTGCTCTCCGGCTCCAGGTCGTCCTCGAAGGGGACGTAGCAGCCGGGGTGGGCCTCGGAGTCGACGATCCCGGGCAGGATATGGTTGCCCCGGACGTCAATCGTTCGCCGGGCCGGTGGGAGCAGGTCGTCCCGGGCCACGGCCACGATGATGCCCCCGTCGACCGCCACCCCGGCCTGGAGCACGCCGCCGCCGGTCACCACGCGACCGCCGACGAGCCTGAGGTCGACCTCCGGTGCGGGCATGCGCCCTCCCTCGTCGTTGTCCCTTGTCTCGGACAGCAGCTGGAGGATAGCGTACGCGGATGCCGTTGGATATCCGCAAACTGGTCGTGCACCTCGAGGAGACGAGGGCCGAGGGCGGCCGCGGCGACGCCGGCGGGCCCCTGCGCAAGGTAGCCGCCCTGGCCGTGATTCCCAACCCCTACGCCGGCCGGCCCTGGAGCGGCGACCTCGACCAGCTCGTCGGCCCGTCAGGGGCCCTGGCCAGGGAGTTGGCCGAGGCCGCGCTGGCCGTGCTCGGGGCCCCGGTGGAGAGCTACGGCAAGGCCGCCCTGGCCGGGCTGGCCGGCGAGCAGGAGCACGCCAACGCCTGCATCACCGGGGTCTTCGGGGACGCCCTGCGGGCGGCCGTCGGGGGCGGCAGGGCCTGGCTGCCCTCGGTGACCAAGCGTGTCCCAGCCGGGGCACCGGTCGACATCCCGGTCTGCTACAAGGACGCCATCTGGGTCCGCTCCCACTACGACGCCGTCACCGTGGCCGTGCCCGACGCCCCCCTGCCCCAGGAGCTGGTCGTCGGGCTGGCCGTGACCAACCGGGGCCGGCTGAACGCCCGCCTGGGCGGCCTGGCCAAGGAGGAGGTCGTCGGCCAGGACGGGCTGCGGTGACCTGGGACGGCACCTTCGACCCGGGCGCCTTCGGCCCCCCCGGCGGGACCCTGGAGCTGCGCAACCTGCGCGCGGTGGTGAGCGGCCGGCTCGGGGACGCGCCGGCGGCGGCCGGGACGCTGCGGGTCGAGGCCGGCCGGGTGGTGTCGGTCGGGGCCGGCCCGGCCGATGCCGACGTGGTCGTGGACGCCGCCGGGGCGGTGGCCGTCCCCGGCCTGGTCGACACCCACTGCCACGTCGTGTTCGGCGACTACACCCCTCGCCAGCACGCGGTCGGGTTCCTGGAGAGCTACCTGCACGGCGGGGTCACCCAGGTGATGTCGGCCTCCGAGGTCCACCTGCCCGGCCGGCCCCGCGACCGGGCCGGGGTCAAGGCCCTGGCCGTGGCCGCCCAGCGGGCCTGGACCGGGTTCCGGCCCGGCGGGGTCAAGGTCCGGGGCGGGTCGCTGATCTGCGAGCCGGTGCTGCGCGAGCCCGACTTCGCCGAGCTGGCCGCCGAGGGCGTGCGCTACATGAAGGTCGGCTTCGGCGCCTTCGCCGACCCGCTGGAGGCGGTGCCGCTGGTCGGCTGGGCGAGGGCGGCCGGGTTCGTGGTCATGTCCCACTCCGGGGGCGCCTCCATCCCCGGCTCCAGCCCGATCACCGTCGACCACCTCCTGGCCATGGACCCGACCATCGCCGGACACGCCAACGGCGGCACCACCAGCCTCCCCGACCACGACCTGGAGCGGCTGGTCGACGGCTCCGAGATGGCCCTCCAGATCGTCCAGGCGGGCAACCTCCGCTCGGCCCTGCACCTGCTCGGGCTGGCCAGGGAGCGGGGGCGGCTGGACCGGGTGATCCTGGGCACCGACACCCCCAGCGGCACCGGGGTCATGCCCCTGGGCCTGCTCAAGACCGTGGCCGAGCTGAGCTCGCTGGGCGGCCTCGACCCGGCCGACGCGCTCGCCCTGGCCACCGGCAACGCCGGCCGCGTGCTCGGGGTCGCCGAGGGGATCCTCGAGCCGGGCCGCCCGGCCGACCTGGTGCTGCTGCAGGAGCCGCTCGGCGGCACCAGGGACGACCCGCTGGCCGCTCTGGCCATCGGCGACCTGCCCGGCATCGCCGGGGTGGTGGTCGACGGCTCGGTCCGGGCCCTGCGCAGCCGCAACACCCCAGCCCCGGCCCGCGAGGCCACCGTCACCGGAAGGAGCCCCGCCAGATGGCCGAGGTGATCCCGCAGACCCCCGTCCCACCGGGGTACCAGCTGCGTTCCGAGGAGCTCGTCCCGGCCGGCCAGGCGGCCACCGTCCGCCTGGCCCGCGGGCAGGTCCTCCAGCTCATCGACGTCCAGGGCCAGCAGGTGGCCGACCTGATGGCCTGGCGCCTGGCCGACCCGGCCGAGGCCTTCTCCCCCGCCCACACCGTCTCCTGCCTCACCCGCCTGGTCCCACGGGAAGGCGACCAGCTGTTCAGCACCCGCCGCCGCCCCCTCCTGGGGCTGCGCCGCGACACCGTCGGCCGCCACGACCTGGTCGTCCCCTGCTGCGACCCCGAGCGCTACCAGCTCGACTTCGGCCTCGACGACCACCCGTCCTGCCTGTCCAGCATCCAGGCCGCCCTGACCGCGTCCGCCGAGACCTGGACCCCCCGCGGCGAGCTGGCCTGGAACGTCTTCATGCACAACACCATCACCCCCGACGGCCACCTGGTCACCGAGGAGCCCACCCACGGCCCCGGCGCCCACCTCGAGCTCGAAGCCCTCGACGACCTCGGCCTGGTCGCCAGCTCCTGCCCCCAGGACCTCACCCCCTGCAACGCCTGGAACATCACCCCGGTCGCCTTGCGCATCTTCTCGAAGGGATAGCGGTGGGGCCCGCGGACCTGGCCGCCGAGGTCGCCCTGGTCGCCCGGGTCCTGGCCCGGCTCGGCTTCGTCCACGCCTTCGGCCACGTCAGCGCCCGGGCCCCCGCCGGCGAGCGGGTGCTGCTCACCCCGACCTACCCGCCGTTGGGAGCGCTGGCGGCGGCCGACGTGCTGGAGCTGGCCCAGGACGGGCGGGTGCTGGGCGGGGCGGCCGGGCAGCGGCCGTTGGAGGCCCCGCTGCACCTGGCCGTCTATGCCGCCCGGCCCGACGTGGGAGCGATCTGTCGGGTCCACGCCCCGGCGGTGGCGGCGTCCGCGGCGGTCGGGGAGGCGCCGCCGTTGCTGCACGGGTTCGGGGGGATGGTGGAGCCGGTCGCCGTCTGGGACGACCCGGACCTGGTGGCCGGCGGGCCGGTCGGTGGGCGGGTCGCGGGCGTGCTCGGTGATGCGCCGGCGATGCTGCTGGCCGGCAACGGCGGGCTGACGGTGGGGGCCGACCTGGACCAGGCCCTGGCCCGCGCCTGGTGCCTGGAGGACCGGTGCCGGGTCGCGCTGGCTGCCGGCGACCGGGGCCGCCCGCTCACCGGCGAGGCGCTGGAGCGCCGGCGGCGCTGGTACGACGCCGAGACGGCCCGCCTGGCCCGCTGGCTGCGCCGGACCGCCGGCCCTTGACGGTGGAACGTCAGCCGAAGCGGCCGGCGGCCAGGACGGCGCCGAGGCCTGGGGTGGACCACTCGTCGACGATCAGGATGCCGGAGGCCTTGAGGTGCCAGACCCGCTGGGTGTAGGTGGTCTCGGGCTTGCCGGTGCGGGCGTCGACGCAGTCGATCTTCCACTCGCGGTAGACGGCGTCCTTGCCGGCGACCTTGGCCGTGCCCTGCCTGGCAGGGCGGGTCGGGGCGACCTCGGCCAGGCCGTCGCGGTCCTCGGGGCAGCCCTCGACCCCGGCGCCCGGGTGCCAGACCTGGTCGGGGTCGAAGGGGGCGAGGTCGCTGGCGATCGCGATCTGGCTCGGGCCGAGCAACAGGAACCCGGGACAGTCGACCCGGCCGGCGCTGCGCCGGCAGGCCCGGCTGGTCGCCACCTCGACGTGGTCGCCGCCGCCGCCGGCCCGCCAGCCCTTGCCCAGCCGGATGGTCAGCCGCCGGAAGGTCAGCGGCGCCCCGGCCGGGCCGGTCTGCCCGGTGGTCACCGGGACCCGGCCCGTGGTCGTCGGGATCCCCCCGGTCGTGGGCACGGCCGTGGTGGCGGGCCGGGTCGAGGAGGTGGCCAGGGTGGTGGTCGGCACCGGCCGGGTGGTCGAGGAGTCGACCAGGGCCGGCCCCGACCCGCCGCATGCGGTCACGGCCAAGGCGGTGGCCACGGTCAGGAGGGCGACCGCGACCCTGGAGCGCCGTCCCGGCAAGCAAGCACCTCGCGCCCTTTACACCGGCTTTCCGCCGGACCCGCTATCGTCGCCGCCATGATGAAGCTCGAAGCGCCAGAGCGCGACGTCCCGGCGGACCCGGCGGTGCTGCGCCTGCCCCCGGCGGCGCTGCTGGTGGTGGCCGGCGTCCCCGGGGCCGGCAAGACGACCCTGCTCTCGCGCATCGACGCCCCCGGCTCGCTGGTCCTCGACCCCGAGCCGATCCGGGTCAGGTACCAGCGCCTCCTCGGCCGGACGCCCTACCGGCTGTGGCGCCCGCTGGTCCACGCCGAGCACTTCCTCCGGGTGGTCCTGGCCCTGCCCGGCCCCTGGGGCCTGATCGTCCACGACACCGGCACCCGGGGCTGGCGCCGCCGCCTCCTGGCCGGCCTGGCCGGCCGCTGCGGCCGCACCGGCCACCTGCTGTTCCTGGACGTCCCGGCCAAGGTCGCCCTGGAGGGCCAGCGCCGCCGCCGCCGGGCCCTGCCCCGCTCCGCCTTCGCCACCCACTGGCGGCATTGGCGCGAGCTCCGGGCCGCCCTCCCCGACCCCGGCGAGCCCGTGGCCGTCGACGCCCAGGGCACCGACCCGGCCGGCCTCCACGCCGAGGGCTGGCGGTCGGTTCGTGTCCTCGACCGCCCCGCCGCCGACCGCCTCCGCCGGATCGACATCCCCCGGCGCTGACGCCATGGGCGGCCCGGCGGACACCTGGGCGCTCGGTGAGGCCTACGAGCCCTACATCGGCCGCTGGAGCCGGCTGGTCGCGGCCGAGTTCGTCGCCTGGCTCGCGGTGGCCGACGGCGCCGTCTGGCTGGACGTCGGCTGCGGCACCGGCGCCCTCAGCC
>CALGFH010000204.1 GCA_937881255.1 uncultured Actinomycetes bacterium | reverse complement strand
CCGCCCCATCGGCGGTGACCACCGGCTCCCGCTCGGCCGCGCCGACGGCCAGGATGGCCGCCTCCGGGGGGTTGATCACGGCCGTGAACTGTTTCACCCCGAACATACCCAGGTTCGACACCGTGAACGTCCCCCCACCCACGTCGGACGCGGCCAGCTGACCGCTCCGGGCCCGACCGATGAGGTCCGTCGCCTCCCGGGCGATCTGGGTCAGGCTCTTGCGGTCGGCGTCGCGGATCACCGGCACCACCAGCCCCTCCTCCACCGCCACCGCGATCCCGACATGGACCCTGCGGTGCCGGATCAGCTTGTCCCCGCCGAAGGATACGTTCAGGTCGGGACTGGCCCGCAGCAGGACCGCGCATGCCTTGACGACAACGTCGTTGACGCTGACCTTGAGGTCCCCGCCGCCGGCTGCCAGCTGCCGGTTCAGCTCGGCCCGGAAGCCGACCAGCGCCTCCGCGTCGACCCGGATGGTCAGGAAGAAGTGGGGCGCGGACCGCATCGACTCGACCAGCCGGCGGGCCACCACCCGTCGCATGCTGGACAGCGGTACCTCCTCCACCTCCCTCGGAGCCGGCGCGGCCGCGAGCGCTTCGACGTCCGCCCGCCGGATGCGGCCGTGGCGCCCACTGCCGGTGGCCGCGGCCAAGTCGACCCCGAGGTCGCCGGCCACGGCACGGGCCAGCGGCGTGGCCAGGATCCGGCCGTCGCCGTGGCCCGGGTCGGGCGTGGTCCTCGGCATGGCCGTCCCTTCTATCGGCGACCGGAGCGGGACTTGCGGGGCGGCGCGCTGTGGATCGGCAGGCCCAGCGCGACCATGGTCGCCTCCATGGTGCTCTCGCCGAGCGTCGGGTGGGCGTGGATGGTGTCGGCGATGTCGTCCAGGGTGGCCTCCAGGTGCATGGCCAGCACGCCCTCGGGAATCAGGTCGCTGGCGCTCGGCCCGATGATGTGCACGCCCAGGACCTCCCCGTACCGGCGGTCGGCGACCACCTTGACCAGCCCCTCGGTCGACCCGTAGGTCTGGGCCCGGCCAAGGGCGGTGAAGGGGAAGCGGCCCACGACCAGGTCATGGCCGGCCTCGGCGGCCCTGGCCTCGGTCAGGCCGACGCTGGCCACCTCGGGGTGGGTGAAGGTGGCCGCCGGGACGGCCCGGTAGTCCATCCGCTCGTCGTGGCCGGCCAGCACCGCGGCCGCGACCAGCCCCTGGTGGCTGGCCGTATGGGCCAGCAGCACCTTGCCCGTGACGTCCCCGATGGCGTGCACCCTGGGCACATTGGTGCGCAGCCGGTCGTCGACCTCGACCCAGCCTCGCGCGCTGGTGGCCACCCCGGCCCGCTCCAGGTCCAGCCCCTCGGTGTTGGGCCGGCGGCCGACCCCGACAAGGACCACGTCGGTCTGGACCTGGGTGGGGTGCTGGCCGTCCGGGTCGGTGACGGTGACCTGGAGGGCCGTCGCCCGCTTGCCGCCCTTGCCACCCTTGCCTCCGGCGACCTGGGTGATCTCGGAGACCGTCCGGCCGGTCTGGACCTTGATCCCCCGCTTGGTGAACGAGCGGGCCAGGGTCTTGCCCATGTCCTCGTCCTCGGCCGGGAGCAGGGTCGGCAGCAGCTCGACCATGGTGACCTCGGACCCGAAGGCGTTGAACATCGTCGCCCACTCCGCTCCGACCGCGCTGGCCCCGATGATCACGATCCGCCTCGGGACCTCACCGAGCAGGAAGGCGCCGTCGGAGGTGACCACCCCGGGCAGGTCGATCCCGGGGATGGGCAGCAGCACCGGGGTCGAGCCGGTGGCCACGATCAGGTTGCGCCCTTCCAGCCTGGCCTGTGGCCGGCCGTCGGGCGCCGGTGGGGCGTTGTACAGCGGCCCACCGGCGCCCAGCGGCGCTTCCCCGACGGCCACGACCTCGACGGCCGTTGGCCCCACGAGCCGCGCGTGCCCGTTGACCACCGTCACCCCGTTGGCCTTGAGCAGGCTGGCCACCCCGTCGGTGAGGGTCTTGGTGACCCGCTCCTTGCGCTTGACCACGGCCGAGTAGTCCAGCCGGACGTTGTCGGCCAGGACCCCGTATTCGGCGCTGTGCTGCACCGTCTCCAGGACCTCGGCCGAGCGCAGCATGGCCTTGGTGGGGATGCAGCCCCAGTTCAGGCAGACCCCGCCTGGGCGCTCCTTCTCGACCAGCGCCGTCCTCAGCCCCAGCCGGGCGGCGCGGATGGCGGCCGGGTAGCCGCCCGGACCGCCCCCGACGACCACCAGGTCGTACGTCTCATGCTGCGCTGGCTTCCCTGGCACGCGACCACCTCACCGGTTGCGACGCTAAGGACCGAGCGAGGCCTCGTCCAATTCAAAAAAGCATGCGGCGGATACGCTCTTTGAATTCGACACGCCCGAGAGATCCTCTTCATAGTGAGTTTTTCCCTGATCGCTGGAGAGGGGAACGCTGATGGCGAAGGGAGCTCCCCGACACGTCCGGAACGGTGCGCGCTGGGAGGATGCCTACACGCGCGCCCGTGAGACCGCACCTGAGGCGTTCGAACGAGATCGGGTCCGCAACCTGTGGAAGGGCGACTGGCACGCGGCCGGTGACCCGGCCGAGGCGACCAGCCCGGTCGACGGCCAGCCGATCGCCGGGCCGCCGATGCTCCAGCTCGGGCACGCCCTTGAGGCCGTGGCCGCCGCCAACGCCGAGCACCAGCGGTGGACCAGGGTCGACCTGGACGAGCGCCGGGCCCGCGTGGCCCGCTGCGTGGACCAGCTCGAGACCCACCGCGAGCTGCTCGCCGTGTTGCTGGTGTGGGAGATCGGCAAGCCCTGGCGCCAGGCCCTGACCTCGGTGGACCGGACCATCACCGGGGTGCGCTGGTACCTGGAGGAGATCGAGCCGATGCTGGCCGGCCGCCAGCCGCTGGCCGGCCCGGTCTCCAACATCGCCTCCTGGAACTACCCGCTGAGCGTGCTCGTCCACGCCATGCTGGTCCAGCTCCTGGCCGGCAACGCGGTGATCGCCAAGACACCGACCGACGGCGGCCTGTGCGCGCTCACCCTGTCGGCGGCGTTCATGCGCCGCTGCGATCTCCCTGTCACCCTCCTCAGCGGCTCGGGCTCGCGGCTGTCCCCGGCCCTGGTGCTCAGCGACGACATCGGCTGTTTGGCCTTTGTGGGCGGCCGCGATGTCGGTGGTCAGATCGCCAGCCAGCTGGTCCAGACCGACAAGCGCCACATGCTGGAGCAGGAAGGCCTCAACGCCTGGGGGATCTGGGACTTCAGCGACTGGGACACCCTCGCGGTGCATCTCAAGAAGGGCTTCGAGTACGGCAAGCAGCGCTGCACCGCCTACCCCCGCTACGTGGTCCAGCGCACCCTGTTCGACCAGTTCCTGGCCATGTACCTCCAGGTCGCCCGGTCGCTCAGCTTCGGCCACCCGCTGGCCGTGGCCGACCCCGAGGACGAGCCGCCCAACCTGGACTTCGGGCCCCTCATCAACCCCGCCAAGGTGACCGAGCTCAACCAGGAGATCGACCTGGCCATCCAGATGGCCGCCACCCCCCTGTTCCGGCGCTCGCTCACCGATGGCTGGTTCCTGACCGGCCAGGACACCTCGGCCTACCTGCCCCCGGTGGCCCTGCTGGAGCCGCCCGGGGCCAGCGCCCTCGGCCACGCCGAGCCGTTCGGCCCGGTGGACACGGTCGTGCTGGTCGACTCCCCGGCCGAGCTGGTGGCCGAGATGAACGCCTCCAACGGCTGCCTGGTCGCCTCGATCGCCTGCGACAACGAGCGGCTCGCCCGGCAACTGGCCGACCAGGTCCACGCCTTCAAGATCGGCATCAACAAGCCACGCTCCCGCGGCGACAAGGCCGAGCCGTTCGGCGGCCGGGGCGCGTCCTGGAAGGGTGCCTTCGTCGGCGGCGAGCTCCTGGTCCACGCCGTCACCCAGGGCCCACCCGGCGAGCACCTGTTCGGGAACTTCCCCGACTACCAACGCTACCCACCGGTCTGATCAGGCGACGATCCGCAGGGGCTGCTCGAGCACGTCCTTGAGCTGGGCCAGGAAGCTGGCCCCGGTGGCCCCGTCAAGGGCCCGGTGGTCGATCGAGAGGGTCAGCCGCATCCGGCGCCGGACCTCGACCCCGTCGTCGGTGGCCACCGGCTCGGGGAGGGCGGCCCCGACGGCCAGGATGGCCGCCTCGGGCGGGTTGATGACGGCGGTGAACTGCTCGATCCCGAACATGCCCAGGTTCGAGACCGTGAACGTCCCCCCACCCATGTCGTCGCCGGCCAGCTTGCCGTCCCGGGCCCGGCCGATCAGCTCCCCCGCCTCGCGGGCCACCTGGGTGAGGCTCTTCTCGTCGGCGTCGCGGACCACCGGCACCACAAGGCCGCCGTCAACGGCCACGGCGATCCCGACATGGACCCGCTTGTGGACCAGCAGCTTGTCGCCGCCGAAGGACACGTTCAGCTCCGGGTTGGCCCGCAGCAGGACCGCGCATGCCTTGACGATCAGGTCGTTGACGCTGACCTTGACGTCCTCGCCCCGGCCGGCCAGCTGCCGGTTCAGCTCGGCCCGGAACTCCAGCAGGGCCTCGGCGTCCACGCTGGTGGTCAGGTAGAAGTGGGGGGTGGACTGCATGCTCTCGACCAGCCGGCGGGCCACCACCCGCCGCATGCTGGACAGCGGCACCTCCTCAACGTCCCCGGCCGCGGCCGCCGCGGCCGCCGGCTGCGCGGGGGGCGGGGCGGGGGCCGCCGCGATGGCGGGCTCCGCCGGGGCGGCCGGGGCGGCCGCCGCCTCGACGTCGGCGACCCGGACCAGGCCGTTGGGCCCCGACCCGGTGACGGCGGCCAGGTCGACCCCGAGCTCGCCGGCCCGGCGGCGGGCCGCCGGGACCACCGGGGCCTTGCTGTCCGCCGCCGGGGCGGGCGCTCCCGCCTCGGCCGGGTCGGCGGGCGGCGCCGGGGCCTTGTCCACGTCCGCCGCCGCCTCCGCCGTGGTCTCCCCGGCCGCCGGCGTGCCCAGGATGCCTCCGAGCAGGTCCTCGGCCTCGGTCTCCAGGGTGGCGATGGGGGCGCCGACGGGAA
>CALGFH010000203.1 GCA_937881255.1 uncultured Actinomycetes bacterium | reverse complement strand
TTCTTCTCCATCTCCGGCTCCGACTTCGTGGAGATGTTCGTCGGCGTCGGCGCCTCCCGCGTCCGCGACCTGTTCGAGCAGGCCAAGGCGAACGCCCCCGCGATCGTGTTCGTGGACGAGATCGACGCCGTCGGCCGCCAGCGCGGGGCCGGCCTCGGCGGCGGCCACGACGAGCGCGAGCAGACCCTGAACCAGCTGCTGGTCGAGATGGACGGCTTCGACGTGAAGTCGGGCGTGATCCTGATCGCGGCCACCAACCGGCCCGACATCCTCGACCCGGCCCTGCTCCGCCCGGGCCGCTTCGACCGCCAGATCACCGTCGACCGGCCCGACCTCAAGGGCCGCCTGGACATCCTCAAGGTCCACGCCCGGGGCAAGCCGATCGCCCCCGGGATCGACCTCGAGGTCCTGGCCCGCCGGACCCCCGGGTTCACCGGCGCCGACCTGGCCAACGTGGTCAACGAGGCCGCCCTGCTGTCGGCCCGTCACGGCCGCAAGGAGATCGCCGACGACGAGCTGGAGGAGGCGATCGACCGGGTGATCGCCGGCCCGGAGCGCAAGACCCGCGTGATCTCCGACAAGGAGAAGCGCATGATCGCCTACCACGAGTCGGGCCACGCGATCGTCGGGCACGCCCTGCCCAACGCCGACCCGATCCACAAGGTGTCGGTGATCTCCCGCGGCCGCGCCCTCGGCTGGACCCTCAGCCTCCCGGTCGAGGACAAGTTCCTGGTCACCCGGAGCGAGATGATCGACGAGCTGGCCATGCTGCTGGGCGGCCGGGTGGCCGAGGAGCTGTGGTTCCTCGACCCGACCACCGGCGCCTCCAACGACATCGAGAAGGCCACCCAGGTGGCCCGCAAGATGGTCTGCGAGTACGGCATGAGCGACCGGCTCGGCTCCCTGGTCCTCGGCACCAAGCAGGAGAACGTGTTCCTGGGCCGCGACTTCGGCCACCAGCAGGACTACTCCGAGCAGGTCGCCTTCGAGATCGACAAGGAGATGCGCCGCCTCATCGACGAGGCCCACGCCGAGGCCGAGCAGATCCTGACCACCTACCGCGACGTGGCCGACGCCATGGTCGAGGCGCTGATGGAGAAGGAGACCATCGGCAAGGAGGAGCTCGCCCAGGTCCTCGCCCCGGTGGTCAAGCGCCCGGCCCGCGGCATCATGGCCCCGCCCCCCGGCCACGTCCGCTCCAACGGCGGCCGTTCCCGGGACGAGGCCGGCATCGCCCGCACCCAGGACGGCTCGCCGTCCGACTGAGCGCCCACCGATGACGGTCGACGGCGACGGTCGGGTCGGCCACCTGATCGGACCCGCGCACGCCGCCTTCGACCATGCCAAGGTCGAGCGCGGCGTCCGCCTGATCCTCGAGGGGATCGGCGAGGACCTCGACCGCGACGGCGTGCGCGACACCCCGGCCCGGGTCGCCCGCATGTACGCCGAGATCACCTCGGGCCTCCGCGAGGACTCCACCCAGGTGCTGCAGGCGGTGTTCGAAGAGGGCCACGACGAGATGGTCATGATCCGCGACATCCCCATGGCGTCGATCTGTGAGCACCACCTGATCCCGTTCATCGGCAAGGCCCACGTCGCCTACATCCCCAACGAGCAGGGCCGGATCACGGGGCTGTCCAAGCTGGCCCGGCTGGTGGAAGGGCTGTCCCGGCGGCCCCAGGTCCAGGAGCGGCTGACCGCCCAGATCGCCGACGCCATGGTCGAGCGGCTGGAACCGCGGGGGGCCCTGGTGGTGATCGAGGCCGAGCACCTCTGCATGAGCATGCGCGGGGTCCGCAAGCCGGGCGCGGTCACCGTCACCTCGGCCGTCCGCGGCTCCTTCCGCGACTCCATGTCGACCCGCATGGAGGCCATGAACCTCCTCGGGGTCACTCGACCCGCATGGAGGCCATGAACCTCCTCGGGGTCACCCGCCTGGGCTGACCCCCGGGCCTCGGTAGGCTCAGTAAGTAAGATGACCGGGCACCCGCCCCGGGAGGTCTGGCCCTTGTCCGTTGCCCCGCTCGCCCCGCACGACCTGCGGGTCGGTGACCGGGTCCTGCCGACCGGGCAGCGCTGCCTGGTCATGGGGGTGGTGAACGTCACCCCGGACTCGTTCTCGGACGGCGGGCGGTTCCTGGACCCGGCGGCGGCGGTGGCCCACGGGCTGGCCCTGGCCGCCGAGGGGGCCGACCTGCTGGACGTGGGCGGCGAGTCGACCCGCCCCGGGGCCGTCGACGTGCCCGAGGCGGTCGAGCTGGAGCGGGTCCTGCCGGTGATCGAGGAGCTGGCCGCGACGGCCGGGGTGCCGGTGTCGGTCGACACCAGGAAGGCGTCGGTGGCCGCGGCCGCCGTGGCCGCCGGGGCGGCCATGGTCAACGACGTCAGCGCCGGGCGCCACGACCCCGACCTGCTCGGCGTGGTCGCCGAGGCCAAGGTCCCGCTGGTGCTGGTGCACATGCTCGGGACCCCGGCGACCATGCAGGACGACCCCCGCTACGACGACGTCGTGGCCGAGGTCGAGGCGTTCCTGGCCGAGCGCTGCCTGGCCGCCGAGTTCGCCGGGGTCGACCACGAGGCCCTGGTGGTCGACCCGGGGATCGGGTTCGGCAAGCGCGACCGGGACAACTTCGCCCTGCTCGACGACCTGGCCCGCCTGACCCGGCTGGGCCACCCGGTGCTGGTCGGGACCAGCCGCAAGGCGTTCATCGGCCGGGCCCTGGACAGCCCGGCCGACGAGCGGGTCGAGGGCACGGCGGCCACGGTGGTGTGGGCGGTGGAGCGCGGGGCCCGGATCGTCCGCGTCCACGACGTCGGCCCGCTGGTCAAGGCCGTCCGCATGACCGAGGCGATGCTCCGCTGGGGGGCGACGTGAGCCAGCCCGAGGCAAAGTCCGATCTCGACGCCGTGGCCGAGGCCAACGAGGAGTTCTACGCCGCCTTCGAGGCCCTGGACATGGACCGGATGGAGGCCTGCTGGCAGCACGACGACGAGGTCAGCTGCATCCACCCGGGCTGGGACGTGATCAGCGGCTGGCCCCAGGTGCGCAGGTCCTGGGCGGCCATCTTCGCCAACTCGGCCTACATCCAGTTCATCCTCACCGACGTCCAGGTCCACGTGGACGCCGATGCCGCCTGGGTCACCTGCGCCGAGAACATCCTCTCGGGCGGGGCCGGCGGCCCCGACATGGAGGACGCCAAGGTGCTGGCCACCAACGTCTTCCGCCGCGACGGCGGGCGCTGGCGGATGGTCCTGCACCACGGGTCGCCGGTCCTTCGTCCATGAGCACGGCGGGCGCATACGAACCCTCGACGGGCACCGGGGATGCGCCGATCCCCGGGGACCGCATCCTCCTCAGCGGGCTGCGCGTGCACGGCCACCACGGGGTGCTGCCCCACGAGGCCCAGCTCGGCCAGGTGTTCGTGGTCGACCTGGAGCTGGCCGTCGACCTGGGCGCGGCCGGGCGGGCCGACGACCTCGCCCGGACGGTCGACTACGGTAGCCTGGCCGGCCGGGTGGCCGAGGTGGTCGGCGGCCGCCCCAGGAAGCTGCTGGAGGCGGTGGCCGAGGACGTGGCCCAGCTGGTCCTGGCCGACGAGCGGGTCCGCCAGGTCCGGGTCCGCGTGACCAAGCCGCAGGCGCCGCTGCCGGTCGACGCGGCCGTCGCCGTGGAGATCATCAGGGACCGCGAGGCGACGGGGGAGGGACGGGCATGACACGGGCGCACGTCGGGCTCGGCTCCAACCTGGGCGACCGCATGGCCATCCTCGACACGGCCGTCCGGGTGCTCGACGCCGACGAGCTGACCCACGTGATGGCCGTGTCCCGGGTGTACGAGACGGCGCCGGTCGGCGGGCCCGAGCAGGGCCCCTACCTCAACGCGGTGGCCGTGCTGGAGACCGACCGCAGCCCGCACGAGCTGCTGGAGCTCCTGCTGGCCACCGAGGACGGGCTCGGCCGGGCCAGGTCCGAGCGCTGGGGGCCGCGCACCGTCGACCTGGACCTGCTCCTGTACGACGGTCCGCCGGTCGAAACGCCCGAGCTGACCGTGCCCCACCCGCGGGCCCGGGAGCGGGCGTTCGTGCTGGTGCCCCTGTGCGACGCCGACCCGTTCGCCACCTTCCCGGACGGCGAGCTGGCCGCGGCCGCCCTGGCCCGCCTCGGTCCCGTCACCGGCGTCGTCCCGGTCGGGGAGCTGCAGCCGTGATGGGCAGGGCCGGAGGGGTCCGGGGAACCCCAGGGGGGTGCCCCGGTGGGTAGAGGAAGACTCGGGTTCGAGCTGCTGCTGGGGCAGGTGCTGGAGGCCCTGCCGGCGGCCCCGGCCACGGTGGTCGACGCCGGCGGCGGCACCGGCCAGCTGGCCGTCGCCCTGGCCGGGCACGGCTACCGGGTCACGGTGGTCGACACCTCGGCGGCCATGCTGGCCACCTGCGCCCAGCGGGCCGCCGATGCGGGAGGCGAGGTGGCCGAGCGCGTGACCGGCGTCCAGGGCGACGCCGCCGGCCTGCCCGGCCTGCTCGGCGAGGGCAGCCAGGACGCGGCCGTCTGCCACGACCTGCTCACCCGGGTCGACGACCAGGCGGCCCTGCTCGCCTCGCTGGCCGGCGTCCTGGCCGAGGGCGGCGTGCTCTCGCTCGGGTTCGCCAACCGCGACTGGCTGGCCCTGCGGGCCGGCCGCCGCGGCGACCACGCCGGCGCCCTCCGGCTGGTGGAAGGGGGCGACGCGATCACCCTGACCGAGGCCGAGCGCCTGCTCTCCAAGGCGGGGCTGGCCCTGGTCGCCGCCTCCGGGGTCGGGGTGTTCGCCGAGGCCGGTGACGACGACCTGAACCAGGAGGAGCGGGCCACGCTGATCGAGCTGGAGCGGCAGGTGGCCGGGCGCGAGCCCTACCGGTCGAGCGCCCGGACCCTGCACCTGGTTGCCCGGCGCGGGGTATTTCGTCCCGAGTTGCCCGGGGATAGGCTGTGACGTCAGAGACGGGGGGTTCCGGGGGTTCCATGCCGCCATCGCAGAGCAGCAAGCTCTCGCCCGCCGCCGTCATCGGCCCGGGCCGCGTCGGCCTGGCCCTCGCCCTCTTCCTGGACCGGATCGGGATCGAGGTCACCGTCGGCGCCCGCTCCGAGCGCGGCCGCGAGCGGGTCGAGGCGGCCGGCCTGGCCATCGCCGACCCCACCGAGGCGACCAGGGGCGCCTCCCTGGTGCTCCTGACCGTCCCCGACGACGAGCTGCCCTCGCTGGTCACCGCCCTGGCCGCCGACGGCGCGTTCTCGGGCGAGCAGGTGGTGGTCCACACCGCCGGGGTCGACGGCCCCGGCCTGCTCGCCCCGGCCGCCGCCGTGGGCGCCCGGACCGCGGCCTGCCACCCGGTGCAGATCTTCAACGACGACCTCGAGGCCACCCTGGGCCGCCTGCCGGGGACGGTCTGGGGGGTCACCGGGGACCCGGCCGGCAAGGAGGTGGTGGCCACGCTCGGCGGCCGCCCCATGGACGTGCCCGAGTCGGGCCGGGTCCGCTACCACGCCGCCCTGGTGCTGGCCGCCAACGGCTGCGCCGCCCTCTCGGCCACCGCCACCGACCAGCTCAGGGCCGGCGGCGTGATCGACCCGTCGGCCCTGCTCAGCGGGTTGATCCACGCCAGCGTGGACTCGGCCCTGGCCACCGGGCAGGCGGGACTGTCCGGGCCTTGGGTGCGGGGCGACGGGCGCACCGTGGCGATGCACACCGAGGCCCTGGCCCGCAAGCAGAAGGTCATCAACGTGTACGTCGCCCTGGCCCGGCTGGTCGCCGACCGGGCGGCCGCCGCCGGCCGCCTCGACCCGGAGGCCAGGGCGCGGGTCGAGGCCGGCCTGCACGGCCACGTCGAGGGCGAGGAGTCGCACGAGCGGCTGGAGATGCTCCGGAGGCTGGGACGGCGTGCGCGAGGTCGCGAGCAGCGCTGAGCTGGGCGCCGCCACCGACGCCGCCAGGCAGCGCGGCGCCGGGGTCGGCTTCGTGCCCACCATGGGCGCCCTCCACGCCGGCCACCGTGCCCTGCTGGCCAGGGCGCGGGCCGAGAACGGGTTCGTGGTCGCCTCGGTGTTCGTCAACCCGCTCCAGTTCGGGCCGGCCGAGGACCTGGCCAGCTACCCCCGGGACCGCGAGGCCGACCTGGCCGTCCTGGCCGCCGAAGGGACCGACCTGGCCTTCCTGCCGGCCGAGGGCGAGGTGTGGCCGTCCCCCCCGGAGATCCGGCTCCGGGTCGGCGGGCTGGCCGACCGGCTGGAGGGGCTGGCCCGGCCCGGCCACCTGGACGGGGTGGCCACGGTGGTGGCCAAGCTGCTCCACCTGGTCGGGCCGTCGCGGGCCTACTTCGGCCAGAAGGACGCCCAGCAGCTCGCCGTGGTCCGGCGCATGGTCGAGGACCTGGCCTTCCCGAACCAGATCGTCGCCTGCCCGACCGTGCGGGAGCCGGACGGGCTGGCCGTCTCCTCCCGCAACGCCTACCTGTCGGCCACCGAGCGGGAGCGGGCCACCGCCCTGTACCGGGCCCTGTCGGCCGGCCGGGACGCCTTCCGGGCCGGCCGCCGCGACCCTGGCGCCGTGGAGGCGGCCGCCCGCGACCTGCTGGAGGGCGCGCCCGGGGTCGAGCCCGACTACGTCGCCCTGGTCGACCCGGCCACCTTCGAGCCGGCCAAGCAGGCCGAGGCCGGCCAGGTCCTGGCCACCGCCGCCCGGGTCGGCCGCACCCGCCTGATCGACAATGTCATCCTCTGAAGCCAGGAGTGCCGATTGAGCCGGGACCCGTGCCGGGCCTGGACCGAGCAGCGAGGAACCACATGCTGATCCCGCGCGGCCTGCTGGCCGCCGACCCCTCCCAGCCGCAGGCGGAGGAGGTCGACGTCCTGGTGGTCGGCTCCGGGGTGGCCGGGCTGTCGGCCGCCCTGGCCGTGCCGCCCGGCCGGACGGTGTGCCTGGCCACCAAGGACCGCCTCGGCCACTCGGCCACCCGCTACGCCCAGGGCGGGATCGCGGCCGTGCTCGACCTGGTCGGCGACTCGGTGGCCGAGCACGTGGCCGACACCCTGGCCGCCGGGGCCGGCCTGTGCGACCCGGTGGCGGTCCAGATGCTGGTCGAGGAGGGCGGCCAGGCCATCGCCGACCTGCGCGAGCTGGGGGTCGGCTTCGACCCCGACCCATCGGGCCCGGGGGAGCTGGCCCGGACCCGGGAGGGCGGGCACTCGCGCTCGCGGGTCGTCCACGCCGGCGGCGACGCCACCGGGGCCGAGCTGGAGCGGGCCCTGACCGAGGCGGTCCGGGCCACCCCGTCCGTCCACAGCGCCGAGCACGCCTTCCTGGTCGACCTCCTGACCACCGAGGGGCGGGTCACCGGGGCCCTGCTCTGGATCGACGGCCGCCCCCGCCTGGTCCGGGCGGGCGCGGTCGTGCTGGCCAGCGGCGGCGCCGGCCAGCTGTTCGCCGACACCACCAACCCGCCCCTGTCCACCGGCGACGGCATCGCCGCCGCCCTGCGGGCCGGGGCGGTCCTGGCCGACATGGAGTTCGTCCAGTTCCACCCGACCGCCCTGCACGTCGAGGGCGACCCCCGCCCGCTCATCTCCGAGGCGATGCGGGGCGAGGGGGCGGTGCTCCGCGACGGCGACGGGACACCGGTCATGGCCGGCGTCCACCCCCTCGGCGACCTGGCCCCCCGCGACGTCGTCGCCCGGGCCGTCGCCGCCCGCATGGCCGCCACCGGGGCCAGGCACCTGTGGCTGGACGCCACCTCGATCCCGGCCGACCACCTGGAACGCCGCTTCCCGACCATCCTGGCCCGCTGCCGCGTCGCCGGCATCGACCCCTCCCGCCAGCCGATCCCGGTCTCGCCCGCCGCCCACTACCTGATGGGCGGCGTGGTCACCGACCTCGACGGCCGCACCAGCCTCCCCGGCCTGTTCGCCGTCGGCGAAGCCGCCTGCACCGGCGTCCACGGCGCCAACCGCCTCGCCTCCAACTCCCTCCTCGAGGGCGTGGTCTTCGCCGCCCGCATCGGCACCGCCCTGGCCGAGGACCCTCACCAGGAGGACCTCTGGCCATCCGGTGCCGTGGCCGGCGGCACCCTGGCCGGGGTTACCGGGCTCGGGGCGGGGGCTGTGGAGAACCCGGCGCGGCTCCACCCCGAGGTGGGCTACGCTCCCCCACCGGGGGACCCGGTACCCGCGGGTTCGGGTGAC
>CALGFH010000202.1 GCA_937881255.1 uncultured Actinomycetes bacterium | reverse complement strand
GTGCAGGCGCACGGGTCCGGGCGGTGCTTCTTCTGCTTCTTGGTCTTCTTGTGGTGCTTCTTGTGCTTCTTCGACTTCTTCTTGTCGTGGCCCTTGCCGTCGTGGCCGGGCTCGTCGTCGAGGGTGGGGGCGGTGCAGAGGACGGGGGGCTGGGCGGTGACGGCGACGTTGCCGGTCCAGGTGTTCTTGGGGCCCGACTCGTCCTTGCAGTCGACCCCGTTGCCGAGGGCGGTGTTGTCGGTGACGGTGCCGCCGTCGGTGGCGGGGGCGAAGTGGATGCCGTTGAGGGTGTTGTTGCGGGAGTGGTTGGCGAGCACCTGGTACTGGCCGGCGCCGGTGGCCGAGACGGCGATGCCGGACAGCTGGGCGTGCTCGACCTTGTTCTTGCGCACGATCACATTCTCGGGCGGCGCCGTCCCGACGCCCCCGGCACCGGTGTTGGAGATGTCGATGCCGTTGCCGCTGGCCGACTTGATCTTGTTCTTCTGAACCACGATGTCGTCGTTGCGGGCGCCGATGAAGATCGCCGAGACCCGCGCTGGGAACGCCCGGTCGTTGACCCGAGCCCGGATCCGGTTCGAGGTCACCCGGACCCGGGTGCTGTTGAAGATCGAGGCGAAGGTCTTGTCGTCGACGCTCTTGTTGTGCTCGATCAGGATGTCCTGCTGGAGCTTGCCCTTGTCGGCGAGGAAGATCGCGGCGCTGTTGTGGCGCTCGAACCGGTTCGCGGTGATCAAGACCTGCTGGGCGCCCTCGTCGGAGTAGATGCCGTTGGCGCCGCCGGTCCCCTCGAACTCGTTGTTGGCGACGAACCGGTTGCGGCAGACGAGGGTGGGGTGGATGCCGCTGGCGCCGAGGTGGATGCCGTTGCCGTTCTCCTCGAAGATCGTGTCGCGGATCAGGTACCCGGAGTGGGCCGGGCTGGTGTACATGCCAGGCGGGTTGTTCTGCGCGCCGGGGGCGCCAAGGATGGTGAACCCGTCCCAGGTGAGGTCGTCCGCCCGCAATTGGACCAGGCCAGGAACCATCCTGCCGGCCACCCCGGCGATGATCGACTCGCGCCCCCGGCCGTGGCGGGTGGCGTCCCGGCCGGCGTTGGCGCCCTTGATGGTCAGGTCCGGCTCCGTGACCGTCACGACCTCCTTGTAGGTGCCGGGGCAGACCTCGATGGTGTCGCCGGAGTCGGCGGCGTCGACCGCGGACTGGATGCTGCGGAAGATGCGGCGGTGCTTGCCGTAGCAGCTCTTGTGGTGGTGAGCGTCCTTGTCCACGACCAGGACGCGGCCATGCCAGCCGCGGGACCCTTCAGCGCCGGCCGATGCCGTCGAAAGGCCGACGGCGGTGGCGACCGCCAGCAACAGCACTGCTCCACGTCGCTTCATGGATAGACGCCTCCAGGTAAGACCTTCTCGGGCCGGACAAGCGACGTGACTATAACGTTCGACTCGATCACGACCAAGTATCTCCGCGTTCTGCTCAAGCCGGGACATGGCCGGGCCGACAACATGCCCAGCAAAGGAGGAGATCACATTGCTAGGCACCCCACGCCTGACAGACGCCCGGATCCTGGTCGTGGACGACGAGCGGGTCAACGTCGTTCTCCTGGAGCGCATTCTCGAGCAGGACGGGTACCGCAACGTCAAGAGCCTCACCGACCCGTCCGAAGTGGTGGCGCTCTACGACCAGTTCGAGCCGGACCTGGTCCTGCTCGACCTGCACATGCCCAAGCTGGACGGCTTCGCCGTGATGAAGCTGCTGGAGGACCGGATCTCCAGCGACACCTTCCTGCCGATCCTGATCCTGACCGCCGACATCCGGCCCGAGATCAAGCGGCGGGCGCTGTCGGCCGGGGCCAAGGACTTCGTCACCAAGCCGTTCGACCGGACCGAGGTGCTGCTGCGGATCCAGAACCTACTGGAGACCCGGTTCCTGCACCTGCGCATGCGTCACGACGCGGTCCCGGAGGGGCAGGCGACCTGACGTGGAACAGCAAATGTGGCGGCGCTACGGCGACGCCGCCTACACCCTGATGACCCTGGCCATCTTCGGCTTCGAGACGATCGCGCTCGGCGCCCTGAGCCTGTCGTTCCTGCTCGGCCGCGCCTCCGGCATCGCCTCGACCCCGGTCGAGGGCATCCTGCTTGGCATCCTGGGACCGCTTGGTCGGCTCGGGGACCTGGGCCACACACAGGATCGACTGCCCGAAGGGGGGCTGGAGGCGGCGCTCCAGGACCCGCTCGGCCGGGACGACCACGCGGTCGTACAGGTTGACCAGGGCCGGGGTCGGGCGGGCCTGGCGGCCGACCCGGACCGCGGCCCACCAGGCCAGGCCGCCGAGCAGGTTCACCGGCCGGATGACCTCGGGGACCAGGCCGGCCGCCTCCACCGCGCCCCGCAGGCTGTCCGGGGTGTAGCGGCGCAGGTGGCCGAGGGCGTCGTCGAAGGCGCCGGCCAGGGACGGGAACGCGGGCACGACCAGCAGGACCCGGCCCCCCGGGGTGGTCGCCCTGGCCATCGACCGGAGGGCGGCCACGTCGTCGTCCATGCGCTCGAGCACGTTCAGGGCGACCACCGAGTCGACCGGCGGCTCGACCTTGAGCTTGAGCACGTCGGCGGGCAGGACCTCGATGCCGGGCCGCTCGCCGAAGCGCTCGTCAAGGGCCCGGACGCAGATCGGGTCGTTGTCGTTGACCACCAGGCGGTCGCGGTCCAGCAGCTGGGCCGAGAAGTCGCCCAGGCCGGCCCCGACCTCGAGCACGGACGGCCCCAGGTACGGGGCGAGCAGGCCGTGCAGGTAGCGGCGGTAGCGGTGGGCCGTGGCCAGGTCCTCGAGGCCGAGGGTGTGGATGGTGGCCCCGCCCTCGACGGCCCGCATCACCCCGGGCTCGTCGGGGGCGCCGTAGGCGGCCGGGCCGGTCCGCTCGGGCGGGCGGCGCAGGCGGTAGCGGGCCACCGCCCCGGCGGCCAGGAAGCCGTCCTTGAAGTGGATCTTCTTGCCCTCGGCGTAGGTGCGGGCCCGGTAGCTGATCGGCACCTCGAAGATGACCAGGCCCTTGCGCAGGAAGTGGGCGGTCAGCTCCATCTCCACGGTGAAGGTCTTGGCGGTCAGCTTCAGGCCCCGGAACGCCTGGCGGGTGAACACCTTGTAGCCGGTGTAGACGTCCGACAGGTAGCGGTTGAAGGCCACGTTGACCATCAGGTTGAGCAGCCGGTTGGCGATCCGGTGGGTGTAGTAGAGGCCGGCCGCGCTGCCCCGGAAGCGGCTGCCGTAGACGACCTCGTAGTCGCCGTCCAGGATCGGCTCGATCAGCGCCGGCAGGTCGCGCGGGTCGTACTCGAGGTCGGCGTCCTGGATGCAGAGGATGTCGCCGGTGGCCGCCTCCAGCCCCGTCTTGACGGCCGCGCCCTTGCCCCGGTTGGTGGGGTGGACGATCACCCGGACGTCGTCGCGGGGGAGCGGGTCGAGCAGGCTGCGGCCGGCGTCGGTCGAGCCGTCGTCGACGAAGATCAGCTCCGTCTCCAGGCCAAGGGCGCTGAAATCGACCTTGAGGAGGCGGTCGATCACCGTCGGGAGCGTCCGCAGTTCGTTGTAGAACGGGACGACCACCGACAGCTTCATGGACATCTCCTCCCCATTCGGCAGCAGCCGGCAAAGTACCACGTCGCGGCAGCCTTCTGGAGAGAGGGTCGTCGTCCACGAGAGGTCGCTTGAGCGTTCAGTCATCGAGCAGCACCCGCAACCT
>CALGFH010000201.1 GCA_937881255.1 uncultured Actinomycetes bacterium | reverse complement strand
CCCCCTACCGAAGGTGGGCGGTGCGCTCGGCACGGACCTACCGGCAGGTCAGCCATGAGGCCGGCGTGCCGCTGGAGCTACTCGGCAGCTTCCTGGAGGCGATCGGGTTCGCCCGGATGGCCCCCGACGAGCCGATCAGGGAAGACGAGCTGGAGGTCGTGCCGCTGCTGCAGCTCGGCCTGTCCAGCGGCATCCTGGACGAGGTCTGGTCGACCCGGTTGGGCCGCGGCTACGCCGAGGGCATGCGCCTGATCGCCGGGATCGAGAAAGACGTCTGGCAGGCGCGGTTGATGGCGCCCCTGCTGGCCTCCGGCGCCGACGAGCAGACCGCCAGGGAGCGGGCCTCCCAGGTGGTCGCCGACCTGAACTTCACCTCCCTGTACGACCGCGCGCTGATGGCCGTCTACCGCCGGCAGCAGGAGCTGGCCTGGATCGAGCAGCTGGTCGAGGACATCGAGACGGCGCTGGAGGACACCGGCGTGCTGGCGCGGCCCGGGCGGGTCCCGGCAATGTGCTTCCTGGACCTGGCGGGCTACACGCGGCTCACCGAGGAGCAGGGCGACCAGGCCGCGGCCGAGCTGGCCGGGACCCTGGCCGTGCTGGTCGGCCGGTCCTCGCGCGAGCATGGTGGCGTGCCGGTGAAGTGGCTGGGCGATGGGGTGATGTCCTACTTCCGCGATCCCGCCGGGGCGGTGTTGGCGGCGCTGCAGATGGTGGAGCAGCTGCCGGAGGCTGGGCTGCCGCCGGCCCACGTCGGGGTGGCGGCCGGGCCGGTGGTGGTCCAGGGCGGCGACTACTTCGGCCGCACCGTCAACCTGGCCGCCCGGATCGCCGCCTATGCCAGCGCCGGTCGGGTCCTGGTGAGCGAGCCCGTGGTCCAGCGGGCGCCGCCCCAGGGGGTGACCTTCGTCGAGCTGGGGCTGGTGCAGCTTGAGGGCATCGCCGATCCCGTACGGCTGCTGGAAGCCCGCCGGGCGTAACCCCTGCCGCTCTGTTTGTCTCGGCCACGCCCCGCCGCATGCGGCAGGCCGAGCAGGGCCAGCCGCGACCGGCGACCACGCACAAACCGATGATCCGGACCATGAAGGGCTAGCCCGTGCCGGAGTGCCCGGAGGCGAACGCCGGCCTTTCGTTGCGGCGGCGGTCGGAGTCGATGGCAGAACAATGGCAGAACCTAGAGCCAACACTCCGAGAGGCGCCGAGGCCACGGACGGCCTGGCCTGGCCTGATGTGGTGGGCAGGGACGGGATCGAACCGCCGACCTTGCGGTTTTCAGCCGCACGCTCTACCGACTGAGCTACCTGCCCGGGGGACCGGGGCTTGTGGCCTCGGTCCGAGCGGTCCCGACGGGATTTGAACCCGCGACCTCCGCCTTGACAGGGCGGCGAGCACAGCCAAGCTGCTCCACGGGACCACGCATGGTGGTCTCTTCCTGTGCCCCCAGCGGAGTTCGAATCCGCGTCGCCACCTTGAAAGGGTGGTGTCCTAGGCCACTAGACGATGGGGGCCCGGCTCGGTTGCGGGGTGGGCCGCGTCGGCCTCGAACCGACGACACCCCGGTTAAAAGCCGGGTGCTCTACCAACTGAGCTAGCGGCCCACGACAGAGCGCGCCGATGGTGCCATCGCCACCGGCGCCCTGTCAAAGGATACCGCGCTGCTAGCCCCAGCCGGGCGTGGTCTGCTCGAAGTTGACCGTCACCCAGATGATGTCGTCCTTGATGAAGGTCCCGACCCCGAACAGGTTGGCCTTGCGGTACAGGATGTTGCGCCGGTGGCCGGGGGACCGCATGAAGGCGTTCTGGATGCGGCGGACCGAGGCGGCGACGCCGTCGGAGCCCATCGAGCCGCAGCCGACGTTCTGGCCCAGCCAGACCCAGTGGTCGCTGGACTTGGAGATGTCGTTGTGCCACAGGGCGCGGGCGTCGCAGCGACCCCCGTAGCGGCTGGCCGACTTGCGGGCCATGGCCACCGAGTGTGACCGGGCCAGCTTGGCCAGGGTGCGCGAGGTGGCCATCGACTTGCGGCCTTCCTCGCGCCGGTCGGCGTTGGTGGCGCGGACGAACGCGGCGTCGGTGCGTGGGCCGGCACTGGCCGGCACGGCCAGCGCGAGCATGGCCACCACCAGCAGCAACGGCATGAGCAGGCGGCGGACCAACATGGGCGCCCTCCTGGGGAAGCGGGCCTGGGACCGGACACAGGAGGTAGTCGACCGATCGGAGGGGTGCCTTGAGAAAGTCCTACTGCCCGGCTTGGCGCTCCGCTTCGCGTTCCGCCCGTGCCTGGTCCGCCGGCAGCAGCTTGTAGCCGACGCCACGGACGGTGGCGATCATCGACTCGTGCTCGGGGCCGAGCTTGGCCCGGAGGCGCCGGACGTGGACGTCGACGGTGCGGGTGCCGCCGAAGAAGTCGTAGCCCCAGACCTCCTGGAGGAGCTGGGCCCGGGTCGAGACCCGGCCGGGGCGGGCGGCCAGGAACCGCAGCAGCTCGAACTCCTTGTAGGTCAGGTCCAGCGGCCGGCCCCGAAGGCGGACCTGGTAGGAGACGGGGTCGACGACCAGGTCGCCGACCCGGATGGCGGCGTCGGGGTCGGCCACCACCGGGCGCTGGGTGAGCAGCCGGACCCGGGCCTCGACCTCGGCCGGGCCGGCCGAGGGGAGCACGAAGTCGGACGCGCCCCAGTCACGCTGGAGCCCGGCCAGGCCGGCCTCGGGCATCACCACCAGGATGGCCAGGTGGTCGCCGCCGCCGCGCAGGTTGCGGCAGAGCGCCTGGGCGCGGGAGAGGTCGCGGGTGGCGTCGATCACCACCAGCTCCTTGGCCTTCGCCACCGGCAGGCTGGCCTCGTCCAGGGCCAGGGTGGCCACCGGGTGGGCCAGGTACTCCAGGGCGGGAAGGACCTCCTTCGCCCCCCCGGCCCGGCCGGTCAGGCAGGCGAGCTCGGCCACCTGGTCTCCTCCGAAGCTGGGTCCGCGGCCGCCGCAGCGAACAGCCGCGCACCCTACCATAGCGACATGGTCAGGATCCGACTGTTCGCCGCCCTGCGGGAGGCGGCCGGGGTGGCCGAGGTCGAGGCGCCGCCGGCCCCGCTCCAGGCCATCCTGGACGAGCTCGGCGACCGCTTCGGCGACCGCTTCGTGGCCGTGCTCGGCTACTCGAGCGTGCTGGTGGACGGCGAGCGCTGGCGCGACCCGGCCGCGGCGGTCCCCGACGGGGCCGAGCTGGCCCTGCTGCCGCCGTTCTCGGGGGGCTGAGCGGGCGTTGCTGGATCGGCGTCACCGGCTCGTGACAACCTGGGCGGCCTCATGCGCAAGCTGCTGATCGCCGTCGTGGTCCTGGTCCTGCTCGGTGCCGGCGCCGACTTCGCCGCCGCCCGGATCTTCGAGGACCGGGTCACCGAGGCCCTCCAGCGCGAGTACGACCTGGGCCGGCGGCCGGTGGTCCAGGTCCGCGACTTCCCGTTCCTGCCCCACCTGGCCACCGGGCGGTTCTCGACCATCGACCTGGCCGCCACCGACGCCACCGCCAGGGGCATCAACGCCGCCCAGCTCCAGCTCACCCTCCACGGCGTCCGGGTGCCGAGGGACGTGATGCTGGGCGAGCCGGGCCGGATCAGCGTCGACCGGGCCGACGGCACCATCGAGCTGACCGAGGCCGAGGTCAACCGGCTGCTGGCCGACCGGCTCCAGGGCGGGACCCTGGCCATCAAGGAGGACGGGGTCGAGGTCCGCTCCCAGGTCCAGTTCCTCGGCCAGTCGCTGGACGCGCTGGTCACCGGCGAGCTGGGGGCCCGCGCCGGCGGGGTCACCTTCACGCCCGAGGAGATCCGCCTCGGGGAGCTGGGGCGCATCGACCCCTCCCAGGGCGGCCTGGCCTCCCGGTTCACCTTCCAGGTGCCGCTGCCGGAGCTGCCCGCCGGGGTGCGCCTGGAGCGGGTCGACACCCGCCCGGGGACGGTGGTGCTGAGCGGCCGCGCGGCCGCCGTCCGGGTGGCCGCCTGATACGCTGGGCGTATGACGCTGGAGTTCTGGTACACGGCCCTGCTGCTGGTGATGCTGGCCGCCGCCGGCGTGTTCGCCGTCTACGTGGTCTACCGCCTGCTCAAGGACTGAGCGGCGCATCCGGGCCGTTCCCGGGCAGGAAAAGACCCAGGGAGTCGGCGCTCGCTGTTGCCGCGCCTCCTCGGTCGGACCAGGCCGAGGCTCCCTGGGTTCGGTGATCTGTTTGGATTCCGGGGGTGATCCATTCCCCACGATCGAGGCTGAGTCGCCCTACCGGGCAGTCACCTCACGGGTCCGTACCGGTTCTGACAGCTGGACCACCTCCCTTCTCGCGTGATCCCAGTTAGCCATAGCCGGATCGGGACCGCAAACGGGTATCGCTACCATGGGGGCATGTCCGCGTTGACCAGCGTCGTCGACCGGCCCGACCTGGCCTCGGTGGCCCTCTCGGGCGGCGACGTGCTGCCCTATCTCCACGCCGTCTGCACCCAGCACACCCTCGACCTTGTCCCCGGCGACACCACCCAGGCCCTGCTGCTGTCGCCCAAGGGCAAGATCGAGTTCGCCTTCCGCCTGGCCGTGCTGGACGGCGGGGCCCTGCTCGACACCGAGGCGTCCGCCGCCCCGGCCCTGGCCGAGCGGCTGGCCCGGTTCGTGTTCCGCTACGACGTGGCCGTCGGCCAGCCGGTCGCGGGGGCGGCCACCGTGCTCGGGCCGGGCGCCGGCGACGCCGTGGCCGGGCTGGCCGGGCCGGGCCTGGTCGTCCACCGCACCCCGGTCGGCTTCGACCTGGTCGGGCCGGCCGCGCCCGCGGCCGCCGACGGCCTGGTCCGGGCCGGGGCCGAGCGGGCCCCGGCCGAGCGGTGGGAGCTGGCCCGGGTGGCCGGCGGTCTGCCCCGGGCCGGCCACGAGCTGACCGACGACGTCCTGGCCGAGGAGGCCGGGCTGCTCGGCTCCCACGTCCACCTGGACAAGGGCTGCTACCCGGGCCAGGAGACGGTGGCCAGGGTCCACAACCTGGGCCAGGTCCAGCGCCGCCTGGCCGGGCTCCGGTTCGAGCCCTCCGGCAACGGCGGCAACGGCGGCCTGCCCGCCCCCCGGACCGACCTGGTGACCGACGACGGCCGCCGCGCCGGCCAGCTCCGCAGCGTGGTCGACCACCCCGACCTGGGCCCGATCGGCCTGGCCTACGTCCGCCGGGTGGTCGACAACGGCCGCCTGGTCCGGGCCGGAGACCACGTCGCAACGGTCGTGGACTTGCCGTTCTCCTAACGCGCCGGTCGAGTATCGGCGTCGCATTCGCGTGAGCTGGGGTTTTGGCAGGCCCCTGGCATGCGCGCCGGGGCATACTCGACCGGCGCGTTAAATCTCCTACAATCTGACCCGCCGAGCAGGTACCAGGGGGGGATGGATGAGCGTGGAGGTAGTGCCCGGCGGCCAGCGCCGCATCGACCGGGTCCTCGACCCGGCCTTCGTCGAGGGGGTCGACCAGCTCGGCCTGCCCGAGCTGCGCGCCCGCCGTGAGGAGGCCGAGGCCGAGGAGGCCGACGTCTCCTATCTGCGGCGGCTGCTCCAGGGCCGCCTCGACATCCTCAGGGCCGAGCTGGTGCGCCGCTCGGCCACCGACGAGCAGGACGTGGCCGGGCTGCTGGCCGGCCTGCCGGCCATCCTGAGCGACGACTCGCCCGGCACCTTCAGCGCCGTGCCCCGGGTCCAGGTGCCGTCGCGGGCCGGCGAGCACCGGCGCCGAGTCGAGCGGCTGGTCTCGGACGAGACCATCGCCCGCCTGCCCGAGCTGGACGTGGAGGAGCTGACCAGGGCGGTCGAGGTCCTGTCGGCGGAGGAGGAGAAGGTCTCGACCCACCGGCGGACCGTCCAGCGGGTGGTCGACGTGCTCCGTGGCGAGCTGGCCCGCCGCTACCGGGACGGCACCGCCCAGGTGTCGCAGCTCCTCGAGTGATCTCCTCGATCTCCTCGAAAAGCTCAAGTCCGGTCGAGTCCGGTCCGATGGGTATCCCGATGGAGCTGAACCGCGTGCTCATCGTCGACGACGACCCGGCCATCCGGCGGGTGGTCTCGGCACTGCTCGACCTGGACGAGTACGGCCTGCTCGAGGCGGCCGACGGCCAGGCCGCCCTCGAGGTGGTCAAGGTCGAGCGGCCCGACCTGGTCATCCTCGACCTGACCATGCCAAGGCTGGACGGGCTGCGGGCCTGCCAGGCCCTGCGCTCCGACCCCGACCTGGCCGGGACCCGGGTGCTGGTCCTGACCGGGCGCGACCAGCCGGACGACAAGGCGGCCGCCCGCGACGCCGGGGCCGACGGATACCTGGTCAAGCCGTTCTCGTCCCTGGCCCTGCTCGACGCCGTCAAGCGGCTCACGGACGGCTGACGTGGACCCGGGAACCAGCCACCTGGAGCAGCTGGAGGCCGCCGAGCGGCAGATGCTGGTCTTCGCCCGCGAGATCAACCACCTCTACCAGGCCGAGCGGGCCCGGGCGGCCGAGCTGGAGCTGGCCCTGGAGCGCCTGCGCGGGTCGTATGTGGACATGATCAAGACCCTGGCCTTCGTGGTCGAGGCCAAGGACCCGAGCACCAGGGCGCACCTCCAGCGGACCCACGACTACGCGGTCGCCCTGGCCGAGGCCGTCGACCCCGAGCTGGCCGCCGACGAGCAGCTGCGCTACGGGTTCCTGCTCCACGACGTGGGCAAGGTCGGCATCCCCGAGGCGGTGCTCAACAAGCCGGGCCCGCTGGACGCCCAGGAGTGGGAGGTGATGCGGGCCCACCCGCTGCTCGGGGTCCAGATGGTGGCCGGCATCAAGTCGCTGGGCAGCGCCGTCGAGGTGATCCGCTGCCACCACGAGCGCTGGGACGGCAAGGGCTACCCGACCGGGCTGGCCGGCGACGCCATCCCGGCCGGGGCGCGGGTGTTCTCGGTGGCCGACGCCTTCGACGCCATGACCTCCGACCGCCCCTACCGCAAGGCCATCCCCTTCGACCAGGCCTGCCAGGAGATCGCCGACGGGGCCGGGTCCCAGTTCGACCCCGCCGTGGTCGACGCCTTCACCGCCATCGTTCCGGAGCTGCCGGGCCTCCACGCGGCCCTGCACGCCGGGCCTGTGGACAGCCTGGCGCACTCGATTCCCTAGTCCGCTACGCTCCCCCACCGGGGGCTGCGCCCGGAGCCGGATCGCTCCGGGGTGCCCCGGTGGAACCTTGCAGGTGGAACTTTGCAGGTGGAACCTTGCAGAAGGAGGCGGCCGTGGAGGTCCTGGCCGAGGTCGAGCGGTCCGGGTTCGTGGAGAGCCGGCACCTGGGCTCGGTCGCCGTGGCCGACGCCGAGGGGCGGCTGCTGGCCACCGCCGGCGACCCCGGCCTGGTCGTCTACCTCCGCTCCAGCGCCAAGCCGTTCCAGGCCCTGGCCGTGCGCGCCCTCGGGGTCGAGGCCGAGCTGGGGCTGGGGGAGGTGGCCCTGGCCGGGGCCTGCGGCTCCCACAACGCCGAGCCCGACCACGTGGCCTCGGTCCGCAAGGTCCTGGAGGCGGCCGGCCTCGACGAGACGGCCCTGCGCTGCCCGCCGGTCCTGCCCACCGACCGCACGGCCCGGGAACGGGCCGACGGCCCGGCCGCCGTCTACCACAACTGCTCCGGCAAGCACGCCTACATGCTCGCCGGGTCGGTGGTCCGGGGCTGGGCCCCCGAGCGCTACACCGAGCCCGACCATCCCCTTCAGGCGGTGGTCGGCGACACCCTGGCCGACTACGCCGGGTCCCCGATCGAGCACGTCGGCGTCGACGGCTGCGGCGTGCCCGTCCACGCCGTCCCCCTGCGCGGCCTGGCCACCGCCTACGCCCGCCTCGGCGCCCGCGCCGCCTCCGGCGAGGAGGGCCCGGCGGCCGTGGTCGAGGCCGTCCGCCACCACCCGTTCATGCTCTCGGGCACCGGCCAGCTCGACACCCTCCTGCTCGAGGCGACCAGCGGCCGGGTCCTGGCCAAGGTCGGCGCCGAGGCCACCTACGGCGCCGTCGACCTCTCCAGCGGCACCGGCCTCGCCCTCAAGGTCCTCGACGGCGCCCCCCGGGCCCGCGGCGCCGCCCTCCTGGCCGCCCTCCGCGCCCTGGACTGGCTCACCGGCCCCGAGTGGGACGCCGTCATCGACGCCGCCACCGTCCCCATCCACGGCGGCGGCCACCCCGTCGGCACCGTCCACCCGGCCAAGCTCACCCTCACGACCCCGGACTGACGCCGCCTGGGTGCTTGCAAAAGTTATACACCCGGACTACCCTGGCTAGCGTCAGGAAGGGGGAACGGTCGTGCCGGCGGGGATGGACCAGCTGGGAGACGTTGGCCGCTACATCCGCGAGCAGCGGCGCCAGGCCGAGCTGTCCCTGCGCAAGCTGGCCAGCCAGGCCGGGGTCTCGAACCCCTACCTCTCCCAGATCGAGCGGGGGCTGCGGCAGCCGTCGGCGCGGATCCTCAAGGACATCGCCAAGGCGCTGCGGATCAGCGCCGAGACGCTGTACGTGCGGGCCGGCATCCTCGACGAGGAGGGCGAGCCCACCGACCTGGAGGTCCGCATCCTCCAGGACCCCCACCTGACCGAGCGGCAGAAGCAGGTCCTGATCGATGTCTACCGCTCGTTCCGGGCCGAGGGCGCCCCCGCGCCCCCTGCCGAGTAGCTGACAGGAAGGAGCATCCCGAGATGCCGACGCCAACCACCAAGGACGCCAAGCAGGCCCTGTACGCCGTCGCCGGCGTGGCCGACCTGGCCGTCTCCACCATCCGGCACCTCCCGACCGACGCCGCCAAGCTGCGCGAGCGCATCCCCGGCGAGGCCGTCAAGACCTACGGCCAGCTGGTGCGCCGGGGCGAGACCCTGGTCACCGGGGTGCGCCGTTCGCGGCCGACCCGCCAGGCCGGCGAGGCGACCCGCACCGCCGTCTCCCGCACCAAGGCGGCCAACACCCGGGTCCGCCGCAGCGGCGCGACCACCAAGACCTCGGTGAAGTCGGCCGGCACCAGCGTCCGCAAGGCCGCCGCCGCCGACACCAAGGCGGCCAAGGCCGCGGCCAGCAAGGTCGGCGAGA
>CALGFH010000200.1 GCA_937881255.1 uncultured Actinomycetes bacterium | reverse complement strand
CTAGGCCGGGGAGCGCACCTTGGCGGTCAGGAACTCCTCCCAGGTGCGGTGGCCGACGGCCCGGTCGGGGGCCAGGTTGGCCCCGGCGCGGAAGGCGCGGGCGGCCCTGCCCGGGGTCGGGACGGGGAGGATCGGGCGGTGCCTGCCGCGGGCTTGCAGGTAGCTGCGGACGAGCGCGGACAGCTCGTAGACCCGGGGGCCGGCGATGTCGGGGACCAGGCCGGCCGGGGAGGCGAGGGCGAGGTCGACGAGGCGGGTCGCGACCTCGCCGGTGTCGACCGGCTGGAACCGCCAGCCGGACGGGACCGGGATCACCGGGAGCTTGGCCAGCTGGCGGACGGTCAGCAGGGTCAGGTCGTGGAACTGGGTGGCCCGCAGGGTCGTCCAGGGCAGGCCGGAGCCGGCCACGACCTGCTCGGCGGCGCGCTTGGCGGCGAAGTAGCCGAACATTGCCCGGTCGACGGCGCTGGCCACCGGGACCCGGTCGGCGCCGACGACCGAGATGTAGACCAGGTGGCGGGCCCCGGACCGGGACGCGGCCCGGACCAGGTGGCGGGCCTTGACCTCGTCGCCCTTGGTGGTGCCGGCGCAGTGGACGATGACCTCGGTCCCCTGGACCGCGGCGTCGACTCCCTCGCCGGTGGACAGGTCGCCGGTGACGTGCTCGATGCCGTCGCCGCCGTCGTGGCGGTGCCGGCTGAGGACCCGGACGTCGCAGCCGGCGTCCTGGAGGCGGGGGACCACCAGCCGGCCCAGGGTGCCGGTGCCGCCGGTGACCAGAACGGGTGAGGCCGTCATGGTGGAGCTCCTTGTCACATCGGTTGGGTGTGCGGGGTCACCCGGTATGACACCTGGCCGCGAGAGGATGTGACCGATGGACGAGAACGAGTGGCTGGCCGACCGCTTCGAGGAGCACCGGTCGCACCTGCGGGCGGTGGCCTACCGGATGCTCGGGTCGCTCACCGAGGCCGACGACGCCGTCCAGGACACCTGGCTGCGGCTCAGCCGGGCCGGGGCTGGCGGGGTCGAGAACCTCGGCGGGTGGCTGACCACGATCGTGGCCCGCGTCTGCCTGAACATGCTGCGGTCGCGCGGCACCCGGCGCGAGGAGCCCCTCGGCGCCCACCTCCCCGATCCCGTGATCAGCGCCGAGGGGGAGCTGCAGCCGGAGGACGAGGCGTTGCTGGCCGACTCGGTCGGGCTGGCGCTCCTGGTCGTGCTCGACACCCTGTCACCGGCGGAGCGGCTCGCGTTCGTGCTCCACGACATGTTCGAGCTGCCCTTCGAGGAGATCGCCCCGATGGTCGGCCGGACCCCGGCGGCGGCCAGGCAGCTGGCCAGCAGGGCCCGGCGCCGGGTCAAGGGGGCCGCGATCCCGGCGCCCGACCCCGACCTGGCTCGTCAGCGGGACGTGGTCGACGCCTTCTTCCGGGCGGCCCGCGGGGGCGACTTCGACGGCCTCGTCGGCCTGCTCGACCCCGAGGTCGTGCTGCGGGCCGACTTCGGGGCCCGGCGGCCCGGCGCCTCCACGGTGATCCATGGCCCGGCCGCCGTGGCCAGCCAGGCGCTGGTGGGCGCGTTCCCGGCCGCCCAGCTGCACCCGGCCCTGGTGAACGGGGCCGCCGGCGTGGTCGTGACGGTCGCCGGGCGGCCCTTCGCCGTGCTCGGGTTCACCGTCACCCAGGGCAGGATCGTCGAGATCGACGCGATCGCCGATCCCGAGCGCGTCCGGACGATCGCCGCCGCCGTGCTCGGCGACGGCTGACGGGCTCAGCGCGGCGAGTAGAACCAGGGGCGCTTGAGGTCGAAGAACTCGGGGACGCCGACGCTGAGGGCGTCCATCTCCTCCATCTGGGCCTTCAGCTCGGCCGGGGGCTCCTTGCGCTCGCCCTCGCGGGCCTCCTCCTCGGAGGTGAAGTAGATGGCCATGGTGTAGGCGCCGCCGTCGTGGGCGGCGGCGATGCTGCCGATGATGTCGGGACGGAAGGCGGCCCAGTCGGTGGAGTCCTGGGACATGAGCTCGCGGGCCCGGTCGGGGTCGCTGCCCTGGCCCTGGATGACCTGGACGAAGCCGGCGGTGTCGGGGTCGCCGACGACGTCGGGGACCACGTCGGTGCTGTCCTTGAAGGTGGGCTCGCCGCTGAACAGCTTGGCCGTCTCGGCCCACCAGCGGCCCTGCTCGGGACGGTCGCTGTTGCGGCGGGCGGCCTCCTCGGACTCGAAGCGGGCCAGGGCGATGAAGCGGCCGTCCTCGGTCACCCCGGCGGTCGAGCCGAGCCAGCCGGTCGCTCCCGGGGCCAGGTCCCGCGCCCACTGGTCGAAGGCGGCGCGGGCCTGCTCCGCGTCCGCGACCTGCCCCTGGATCACCTGAACGAACATCTGGGCCCCCCTTGGACGCCACGAGCGATCGATGGCCGAGACGATACCGCGAACGCCGGACACCGGCCCGGGGCCGGCGGTCCCCGGTGGTAGGCTCCGGGCGTCAGCGGGGCCGTGAGCCGGGCCGCCGGGGGCGGGCGCCGGTGGGTGAGGAGCTTGGGTGGCCGAGGGCGGCGGGGTTGCCGGCCCGGGGCGGGCGGCGCCGCTGGGGCCTGGGGACCCGGCGCGGGTCGGGCCCTATGAGCTCCTGGGACGGCTCGGGGCCGGCGGCATGGGCACGGTGTACCTGGGCCGGGGCGGCGACGGGGAGCAGGTGGCCGTCAAGGTGCTGCGGCCGGAGCTGGCCGGGGACCCCTCCTTCCTGCGGATGTTCCGGCACGAGGTGGCGGCGGCGCGGCGGGTGGTCGGCTTCTGCACCGCCCGGGTGATCGACGCCGAGCTCTCGGGCGCGCTGCCCTACCTGGTCACCGAGTACGTCGACGGCGTGCGGCTCGACCGGGCGATCGCGGCCAGCGGGCGGCTGCCCGCGACCGACCTGGCCGGGCTGGCCGTCGGGATGGCGGCGGCCCTGACGGCCATCCACGGGGCCGGGGTGGTCCACCGGGACCTCAAGCCGAGCAACGTGCTGCTGTCCTACTTCGGGCCCAAGGTGATCGACTTCGGGATCGCCCGGGCGCTCGACGCCAGCGCGGCCAGCACGGCGACCGGGCGGCTGATGGGGTCGCCGGGGTGGATGGCGCCCGAGCAGTTCGCCCAGGCGCCGGTGACGGCGGCGGTCGACATCTTCGTCTGGGGGTCGCTGGTCGCCTTCGCCGGGACGGGGCGGCGGCCGTTCGGGCAGGGGACGGTGGTCGAGATCGTCTACCGGATCCGGCACGAGCCGCCCGACCTGGGCGGGCTCGAGGGGCGGCTGCGGGAGCTGGTCGAGGGGTGCATGGACAAGGACCCGGAGCGGCGGCCGAGCGCCAGGACGCTGCTGCTGGAGCTGCTCGGCGACCACGCCGACCCCGACCCCCAGGCCGCGGCCACCCAGCTGCTGCAGCGGAGCTGGTCGCCGCCCCCGCCGGCCGCCGACGCGGCGCCGGCCGCCGACCCGGTCCCGGTCCCAGCCCCGGCGGCTCCACCGCCGGCCCCGCCCCCGCCGGCCCGGCCCGGCCGGCCGAGGCGGCGGCGGGCCGTCTGGCGGCTGGTCCTGCTCGGGGTGGTCGCCGGGGCGGCGGCCCTGGCCGTCACCACCCTCGACCCCCTCGACCGGTCGCCGGCCGGCGATCCCGGGCCGGCCACGGTGGCCCCGACCGGCCCGACCACCGCGACCAGCGCCCCGTCCCCGCCGCCCTTGTGCGAGCTGCTCGGCGACCTCGGGGCGGGCGGCACCCTCGGCGGGGACCCGGCCGACCAGGGGTTCACCGCCCCCGCCGAGGCGGCCGGGAGCTGGCTGCCCGTCCCGGCGGCCCTGCCCCGGGCCCTCGGCGACCACGGCTTCCAGAGCGGCTGCACCCGGACCTGGCCGGGGCCGGCCGGGCCGGTGGTGGCGTCGCTGTTCCAGTTCCCGTCCCGGGACGACGCGCTGGCCATGCGGGGCCAGCTCCGGGAGGACCTCGGCGGCCGCGGGGTGGCGCCCGACCGGCTCCCCGAGGTCACCGGGGGCGAGCTGTACCTGCTCGAGCGGGCCGGGGGCGGCGGGCAGCTGGTCATGTTCGTCTGCAACGAACGGGTCCTGCAGCTCCACCTGGACGCGGCCGGCCCAGACCCGGACCCGCTGCTGGTCCGGCTCGGCCAGGGGGCGAACCGCCGGCTCTCCGACCGCACCGGCTGCCCCCTCTAGGGAGACGGCGGGTCGCCGAACACCCAGCGGGTGGCCGAGCTGGAGAACATCGGCTCCCGCTCGACGACGGCGACCACCACCCGGGGCCGGACGGCCAGCACCGGGTGCTGGAGCGGGTCGGGGAAGCCGGCGCCGTACTTGTCGCGGTAGGCGGCCAGCAGGGCCGCCAGGGCCGTCGGGTCGGTCACCCGCCCGGCCGTGCCCTGGACCACGACCGACTCGCCGGCCTGCTCGGGGGCGACCACGCAGCGCGGGTCGGCGGCCAGGTTGCGGGCCTTGCGGGAGGCGCCGCCGGTGCTGAAGGCGAAGGTGTCGTCGCGCCACAGGCCCCAGACGGCGGCCAGGTGGGGCGAGCCGTCGGGGCCGGTGGTGGCCACCCAGTAGTTGTGGGCCCGCTCCAGGCGCTCGATCGCCCAGGCCCAGGGAAGGAGGCCCTCCCCGGAAGGGGAGATGCCGTAGCCGGGCATGTGGGGACGGCCGGCGGCGGGCCCGGGACCAGGCTGCTGCGAGCGGCTCGGCGGCAACGGCTGTGCCTCCCTGATGACCGGCGACCACGGGACGCCGCAGCCTACCCCGACCCCAGGTAACAGGTCGGCAACCCGGCGGGCCCATCGCTGGCGGAGGGGGTCGGGCGGCAGTACCCTGGCTGGTAGGGCGTGCCGGGAAGGCTGGTCGGCGGGGATGACGCCGTACCGTGAGGGGAGTTGCCGCATGCGCCCGAGTCCATCAGCGAGCAGGGGTGGGGGCTGAGCGATGGACTCCATCGTCTGGGTTGTCGTGGCGGCCGTGCTCGGGGTCGCCGAGATCTTCACGCTGACCGCCTCGCTGGGCCTGCTGGCGGTGGCCGCCCTGGCCGCGGCCGGCGCGGCCGCGCTCGGGCTGGGGCCGTTCGCCCAGTTCGCGATCTTCGCGGCCGTGTCCGTGGCCGGGCTGGTCGTGGTGCGGCCCCTGGTCAAGCGGCAGCTGCGGCCGCGCTACGGGCCGCAGCACCGGTTCGGGGTCGCGGCGCTGGTCGGGCGCCAGGCCCGGGTGGTCCAGGAGGTCACCGGCCATGCCGGGCGGGTCCGGATCGGCGGGGAGGAGTGGTCGGCCCGCGCCTATGACGAGACGCTGGTGATCCCCGCCGGGGCCACCGTCGACGTGATCGAGATCGAGGGGGCGACCGCCCTCGTGTACCCGCGGGAGTGACCGATGGAAGTCCTGATCGTTGCCGTTGTCGCCGCCCTGCTGGCGGCCCTGGTGGTGGTCCGCTCGGTGCGGATCGTGCCCCAGGCTCGGGCCCGGAACGTGGAGCGGCTCGGCCGCTACCACAAGACCCTGGAGCCGGGCCTCAGCTTCGTCATCCCCTTCGTGGACCGGGTGCGGGGGGCGATCGACCTGCGCGAGCAGGTGGTGTCGTTCCAGCCCCAGCCGGTGATCACCGAGGACAACCTGGTCGTCAACATCGACACCGTCCTGTACTTCCACGTCACCGACGCCCGGGCGGCGGCCTACGAGATCAACAACTTCATCCAGGCGGCCGAGCAGCTGACCGTGACCACCCTGCGCAACGTGATCGGCGGGATGGACCTGGAGGAGACGCTGACCTCGCGGGAGAAGATCAACAGCGAGCTGCGGGGCGTGCTCGACGAGGCCACCGGCAAGTGGGGCATCCGGGTCAACCGGGTGGAGATCAAGGCGATCGACCCGCCGGCGCCGATCAAGCAGGCCATGGAGAAGCAGATGCGCGCCGACCGTGACAAGCGGGCGGCCATCCTGACCGCCGAGGGTGTGCGCCAGTCGCAGATCCTGACCGCCGAGGGCGAGAAGCAGAGCGCCATCCTGCGGGCCGAGGGCGAGCGCCAGTCGGCCATCCTCAAGGCCGAGGGGCAGGCCCGGGCGATCGAGACCGTGTTCCAGGCCGTCCACGAGAACGACCCCGACCCCAAGCTGCTGGCCTACCAGTACCTCCAGACCCTGCCCCAGCTCGCCCAGAGCGAGGGGAGCACGATGTGGGTCATCCCCAGCGAGCTCACCTCGGCCCTGCGCTCGATCAGCAAGGCCTTCGGGGACGAGGAGCCGCCGGAGGCCACCCGGGGGATCAGCCCACCGCCGCGCGAGCGCCCCTAGCCCCGGATGGAGAAGGTGCGGGTCGACCGCTGGCTGTGGGCGGTGCGGCTGACCAAGACGCGGTCGGGGGCGGCCCAGGCCTGCCGCGCCGGCCACGTCCAGATCAACGGCGTGCGGGCCAAGCCGGCGGCGACGGTCAAGCCCGGCGACACCGTCCGCATGCGGGCCGGGGACCGCGAGCGGGTGGTCGAGGTCGTCCGCCTGATCGAGACCCGCGTCGGGGCCGAGCCGGCCGCCGCCTGCCTGATCGACAACAGCCCACCCCCACCCCCCCGCGACCCCCTCGACCGGCCCGGCCGCCGCCCCCCCGGAATGGGCCGTCCAACCAAGCGCGACCGCCGCCACCTCGACCGCACCCGCGGCCGCCGCGCCTGACCCCCACCGCCCGCCGTCGTCCCGCCGTCGTCTCGCCCCCAACCCGGGCATGCGGGAACCTCACCTCCTGGTCGTGGGGCCCCTTCTGGGAGGGTAGCCCAGCGGCGGGG
>CALGFH010000199.1 GCA_937881255.1 uncultured Actinomycetes bacterium | reverse complement strand
CCAGCTACGTCGGCGCCGACTCGCTCGGCTACCTGTCCCTCGAGGCCCTCACCGAGACCGCGGCCGACCCCGGCGAGGGGCCGGGCGGGCTCTGCACGGCCTGCTTCACCGGGAGCTACCCGATCCCGGTGGAGTCCCAGGTCCAGGGCAAGGAGCTGCTCGAGGGCCTGGCGCCCCAACGCTGATCTGGATGGACCGGGAGCCGCTCACCTACGCCAAGGCCGGGGTCGACGTCGAGGCCGGCGACCGGGCGGTGGCGCTGATGCGGTCCGCGGTCGAGGCGACCCACGGGCCGCGGGTGCTTGGCGGCATCGGCGGGTTCGCCGGGCTGTGGCGGCTCGCCGGGCCCGGCGGACGGCACGCCGGCCAGGGCCGGGATCAGGTCATGTCCGACCCGGTGCTGGCCGCGGCCAGCGACGGGGTGGGCACCAAGCTGCTGGTCGCCCAGGCCCTCGACCGCCACGACACCGTCGGCATCGACCTGGTCGCGATGGTGGTCGACGACGTGGTCGTCCCAGGTGCCGCGCCCCTGTTCGTGCTCGACTACCTGGCCGTGGGCCGGGTCGACCCCGGCCGGGTGGCCGCCATCGTCGCCGGGGTGGCCGAGGGCTGCCGCCTGGCCCGCTGCGCCCTGCTCGGCGGCGAGACGGCCGAGCACCCGGACGCCATGGCCCCCGGCGCCTACGACCTGGCCGGGTTCGCCCTCGGGATGGTGGAGCGCGACCGCCTGCTCGGCCCCGACCGGGTGGTCACCGGTGACGTGCTGCTCGGGCTCGCCTCCTCGGGCCTCCACTCCAACGGCTTCAGCCTGGCCCGCCGGGTCCTGGCCAGGGCCGGGGTCGGCTACGAGCGCGAGCTGCCCGAGCTCCGCGTGACCGCCGGCGAGGCCCTGCTCACCCCGACCCGCATCTACGCCCCCCACCTGGTCGACCTGCTCGCCACCGGGATCGAGGTCCACGCCCTCTGCCACGTCACCGGCGGCGGCCTCCCCGGCAACCTCCCCCGCTGCCTCCCCCCGGGCCTGACGGCCAGGGTCGACCGGGCATCCTGGGAGCCGCCCCCGATCTTCCGGGTCCTGGCCGAGCTCGGCCCGGTGGACGACCAGGAGCTGGCCCGGGCCACCAACCTCGGCGTCGGCATGGTGGTGGTCCTCCCCGCCGCCGAGGCCGACCGCGCGGCCGCCTTCCTGGCCGAGCGCGAGGTCCCGTCCTGGGTGATGGGCGAGGTCGCTAGCCGCTGACGCCCGGGAGCACGCGGATCAGGCGCAGGCGGGAGATGTCGCGCATGCGGTCCTTGGCGATCCGGTCGGCGGCCTCGCTGGTCGGGACGCCCTCGGCCTTGGCCCGGTGGAAGATGTCCCTGACGGCGCCGAAGATGCCCTCGACCTTGGCCTTGGCCCGCTCGGGGGAGTAGCCCTTGAGCTCGTCGGCCACGTTGATCAGGCCGCCCGCGTTGACCACGTAGTCGGGCGCGTACAGGATGCCGAGCTGGCGCAGGGCGTAGCCGTGCTCGTCGCGGGCCAGGACGTTGTTGGCCGACCCGGCGATGGCCGCGCACTTCAGCTCGGGCAGGGTGTCGTCGTTGACCACCGCCCCCATCGCGCAGGGGGCGAAGATGTCGCACTCGACCGCGTGCGCCTTGCCCGGCTCGACGGTGTCGGCGCCGAACTCCTTGACCGCCCTGGCCACGTTGTCGACGTCGACGTCGGCCACCGTGAGCCGCGCCCCGGCCTGGTGCAGCAGGTGGCAGAGGTGGGTCCCGACCTTGCCGACGCCCTGGACGACGACGTGGCGGCCGGCCAGGTCGTGCTCGTTCCAGAGCTCCTCGGCCACCGCCTGCATGCCCTTCAGGACCCCGTAGGCGGTGTTGATGGAGGGGTCGCCGCCGCCGCCGTTGGCGGGCGAGCGGCCGGTGACGAACCGGGTCTCCAGCGAGACCACGTCCATGTCGGGGATGTAGGTCCCGACGTCCTCGGCGGTGATGTAGCGGCCGCCGAGGCTCTCGACGAAGCGGCCGTAGGCCCGCAGCAGGGCCTCGGACTTGACCCGCTTGGGGTCGCCGATGATGACCGCCTTGCCCCCGCCCAGGTTGAGCCCGGCCATCGCCGCCTTGTAGCTCATGCCCCTGGCCAGCCGGAGGACGTCAGCCAGGGCGTCGTCCTCGGAGGGGTAGGGATAGAAGCGGGTGCCCCCGAGCGCCGGCCCGAGGGCGGTCGAGTGGATGGCGATGATGGCCTTGAGGCCGGAGGCGGGATCGTGGTTGTAGACGACCTGCTCGTACTCGCCACCCATGAGCCCAAACGCTCCCAAGGATGACCTCCTGGACGGGCCCCGGCGGGATCGCCGCCAGGGCGGCAGACGCGTGGTGGGGGGTACCCACCCGGAAGGCCAACCTATCACAGGCCTCTCCTTATACTCCTCACCATGAAGGGGCATGCGTTCACGGCGTATCTGCGCATCTACCAGCCGTTGGCCGCGTTCCCACCCCGGGAGCGCGCGGAGTGGGCCGCCTACGTCGAGGCCGGTCAGGTCCTGCCGGCGAGCCTGCTCGTTGGCCGCGAGGAGCGCCGCGGGCTGGCCCGCGCCCTGGGGCTGACGGTCGGCGCCGACCGGGAGCACGCTCTGGTCGAGCGGGTCGGGGACGTGGTCTTCCTGTGCCCCCTCCGCACCGAGCTGCGCACCCTCCAGTCGCTGGTCGCCTTCCGCAGCTCGGTCCCGGACGAGGTGGCCGAGGCGTTCGTGTCCGCCGGCGACGTCGAGCGGGCCGAGCAGACCCTGGAGCGCTGGGAGAGCGAGCGGCCGGGGTCGCGCAGCCACATCCAGCAGGCGGCCTGGCACGTCCCCCTTCCCTGGTTCACCTTGTTCGAGGACGGCGAGCGGCGGGTCGGGGCCCCGTCGTCGGGCCAGGTGGCCCGGCTCACCTACCGCACCACCATGCCCAAGGCCCGCGGCCGCGTCTCCCGGGCCGTCACCATCCTCCAGGAGCTGATGGACGACGCCGAGATGGTGGTGGCGGTCGAGGAGCTGCGGGCCTGGCTCCACAGCTTCGACCCCGACAGCCTGGTCCAGCTCGACTACGGAGGACTAACCAGAGCAATCGCGTTCGAGGACCTGGTGGCCGACCACTCGGCCGCCGAGGTGTGGGAGGCGCTGGGCGCCCTCGAGTCGGGGGATCTGGATCGATCCAGCGAGCTCTACCGCATGTTGAGCGAGCGCTGGTCGGCCCTCAGGGGACGGGAATCCAGCAATTGAGCTCTGCGTACCTTTTGCTAAAGCTCTGGCGGTCGGTTGCCGATAGTCCTACTAGGCGGGGCGGAAAATAGCCCTAAGTTGCTATGGTCTGTCCCATTCGACGCCTCTAGGATATTCAGGACCTCCGCGAGAATCCCGTCTCGATGGGGGGAAGTTCGAGGTGAGGGGTGGCAACCATGTCCGCCAGTCGTACCGTCCAGTCTGCGCCTGCTCCTGAGGCGCTGCTCACCCCGGCGGAGGTCGCCGCGCTGTTCCGTGTCGACCCCAAGACCGTGACCCGCTGGGCCAAAGCAGGCAAGCTCTCGAGCATCCGCACCCTCGGCGGGCACCGTCGCTACCGCGAGACGGAAGTCCGCCAGCTGCTCCGCGGCGTCGAAGCCGGCGGCTAGCCCTTCGACCCGCGTGACCGGCCGCCACCCAAGGGGGGGCCGGACGTCCAGACGGCGCCTCCCACCGAGGCGCCGTCTGCGTTCCCGCCCACGCGGCCGCGCCCTCGGCTGAGCCTAGGCCCACCCGCCCGGCTCATTGGTCCACCCTCCTTGGAGTGACCTCCGTGGAGGAGTGGTTGGGG
>CALGFH010000198.1 GCA_937881255.1 uncultured Actinomycetes bacterium | reverse complement strand
CGAGGTCGGCGGCCGGCGCCTGGAGGTCACCCTCCCGGCCGGGCTCGGCGCCGGCGCCGGCCCGGGGGCCAGGCGCCCGGCCCGCCGCCCACCCTCGGTGTCGGGCGGCGCCGAGCCCGCCGGCGAGGACGCCCTGGTCGCGCCCATGGAGGGCACGATCGTCAAGGTCGCGGTGGAGGACGGCCAGCAGGTCGAGGCCGGCGACCTGGTGGTCGTCCTGGAGGCGATGAAGATGGAGCAGCCCCTGACCGCCCACCGGGCCGGCACCGTGGCCGCCCTCCAGGCCGAGGTCGGGGCCAAGGTCCAGAGCGGCGCCACCATCTGCCGGATCGAGGCCTGACGGCCGGCCCCTCAGGCGGGCCTGGTCGCGGTGACCAGGTGGCCCTTGAGGGGCAGCTCGACCCGGCCGCCGTCGACGGTGAACGGGCGCATGGCCTCGGTGGCGGCCGCCAGGAGGCGGTCGTAGGTGTCCTCGCTGATCCGTTCGGCCAGCGGCGTGGCCTCGATCTCGGTGGCGATCGCGTCGGTGGCCGAGGGGAACCTGACGGTGCCGACCCGGGTCCGGGTGGCGGTGACCTCCAGGCCGGCCGCCTCGAACAGCGACCCGAGCAGGCCGAGGTCGCCGAGGGCCCAGTAGGCGCTCTCCAGCTGGGCCGCCTCCGGCCCCAGGTGGCGCGCGAACGCGTCGTACATGGCCCCGTAGCCCTCCTGGGCCTCGAGCCGGTCCCAGACCTGGACGGCCACGGTGCCGCCGGCCCGGGCCACCCGGGCCATCTCGCGCAGCGACCCGGCCCGGTCGGGGAAGAACATCAGCGCCGCCTGGCAGAGGACGACGTCGAAGGACCCGGGCTCGAAGGGGAGGTCGGCCGCGTCGCCCTGGCGCCACTCGATGTCGGGGCGGAGCCGGCCGGCCACGGTCAGCATGCCCTGGTTGAGGTCGAGGCCGACCACCCGGCCCTGGCCGCCCATCCGGTCGGCGGCCGTCCGGGCCACCACCCCGGTCCCGCAGGCGACGTCGAGCACGGCCTGGCCGGGGGCGACCCCGGCCGCCTCGACCAGGTGCGGCGCCCAGTCGGCGAACAGCGCCGGGACGAAGTTGGCCTCGTACACCTCGGCCGCCTCCACCGAGAGCTGGAACGTCTCCACCGAACCGGTCATCGCGCACCCTCCTGGGTCTCGGTCGCTTCGGGACCACCATCCCTCCTGGTGGCGGCCCGGAGCATCGGGCAGCTGCCCTATTCCGGGGCCAGGGTCGGTGCGCATACTTGGCCCCATGACCGAGCGGGACCACCTGGCCACGGGGACCGCCGCCCTGGAGGCGGGGCGGTGGGAGGAGGCCAGGGCCGCCTTCGCCGCCGCCCTGGCCGAGCGGGAGACCCCCCAGGCCCTCGACGGCATGGGCGTCGCCCTGTGGTGGCTGGGCGAGACCCGGGCCAGCGTGGCCCACACCGAACGGGCCTACGCCGGGTTCCGGCGGGCCGGGGAGGCCGTCCCGGCCGCCGTGGCCGCCATCAGCCTGTGCGTGACCTGGATCTCGAACTTCGACAACGCCGCCGCCGCCGGCGGCTGGCTGGCCCGGGCCGAGCGGGTGCTGGGCGACCTGGACCCGAACCCGCTCAAGGGCTGGCTGTGGCTGCTGCGCGGCTACCTGGAGCCGGACACCGCCCGCGCCCGCGAGCTCCAGCAGCGGGCCCTGGAGCTGGCCCGGGCCAGCGGCGACCCCGACCTGGAGCTGTGCGCCCTCGGCGACCTCGGCCTGACCCTGGTCACCGCCGGCCGGGTCCCCGAGGGCCTGGCCCTGATCGACGAGGCCATGGCCGGCACCCTGGGCGGCGAGCACCGCCGCCTGGACACGGTGGTGACCACCTGCTGCGACATGCTGGTCGCCTGCGACCTGGTCGGCGACCTGCGGCGGGCCGTGCAGTGGTGCCAGGTGGCCGACCAGTTCATCGGCCGCTACGGCTGCCCGTTCCTGTACGCCCGCTGCCGCACCCTCTACGGCGGCGTCCTGGTCGCCAAGGGCCGCTGGGCCGAGGCCGAGGCCGAGCTCGACGCGGCCGTCCGCATGGCCGAGGGCGCCAGCCCGGCCTCGCACGCCGAGGCCCTGGCCCGGCTGGCCGACCTGCGCCTGCGCCAGGGGCGCCTGGAGGAGGCCGAGGCGCTGCTGCCCGAGCGCGGCGGCGGGCGGGCGGCGGCCCGGACGGCGGCCCGGCTGCGGCTGGCCCGGGGCGAGCCGTCGGTGGCCGCCGGGCTGCTGGAGCGCGCCCTGGAGGACGACGGCCAGCCCGGCATCCACGGCGAGCGCCACCTCCGGGCCGCCGCCGCCCTTGAGACCCTGGTCGCCGCCCGGCTCGCCCTCGGCGACCAGGACGCCGCCACCGAGGCCGCGGCCCGGCTGGCCGAGCTGGACGGGGCCGGCGGGCAGGGCCAGCTCGCGGCCATGGCCGCCCAGGCCGCGGCCCGGGTGGCGGCCGCCGGCGGGCGGCCCGAGGAGGCCAGGCGCCTGCTGGAGCGGGCCCTGGAGCTGTTCTCCGGCGACGACCTCCCCTACGAGACGGCCCTGGCCCGGGTCGAGCTGGCCCGCGCCCTGGCCGGCGAGAACCCCGAGCTGGCGGTGGCCGAGGCCAGGAGCGCTCTCGGGACGTTCGAGCGGCTGGGCGCCAGGAGCGACGCCGACGCGGCCGACGCCCTGCTCCGCTCCCTTGGGGCCACGGGCCGGACCGGGCCCAAGCGGGTCGGCGTGCTGACCAGGCGCGAGCAGGAGGTGCTGCGGCTGGTCGGCCTCGGCCTCTCCAACCCCGAGATCGCCCAGCGCCTGTTCATCAGCCGCAAGACCGCCGCCCACCACGTCAGCAACGTGCTGGCCAAGCTGGGCGTGCGCAACCGCGCCGGCGCGATCGCCTACGCCACCAGGCAGCAGGACCGGGGCTAGCCGCCGCGCCCTTGGAGGGCCTCGGCGTAGACGGCGGCGTACGCCTTGGCGGCGCCGGCGGTGCCGAACCGGGCCGCGGCCCGCTCCCGGGCGGCCAGGGTCATCCTGGCCGTGGCCTCCCGGTCGGCCAGGACCGCCTCGATCGCCCTGGCCAGGGCGTCGGGCGCTCCGGGGGCGAAGGTCCGGCCGGTGCGGCCGTCGGCGACCACGTCGAGCAGGCCGCCGGAGGCGGCGGCCACCAGCGGGGCGCCCGACAGCTGGCCCTCGACCGCGACCAGGCCCAGCCCCTCGTCCCGGCCGGGCACCACCAGCACGGCCGCCCGGCGGTAGCGGCCGGCCAGCTCGGCCTGGGGGAGCTGGCCGTCCCAGCGGACCCGGCCGGCCACGCCCAGCTCGCCGGCCAGGCGGCGCAGGGCCGGCTCCTCGGGGCCGCCGCCGACGACCCGCAGGGGCAGGGCGGCCGCCGGGCCGGCCAGCCGGGCCAGGGCGGCCACGGCCACCTCGGCCCCCTTCTGCCGGTCGAGGCGGCCGACGAACAGCAGCTCGTCGCGGGGCTGGCCGGCCGGGCCGGGGGAGAAGGCGAGGTCGTCCACGGGCATGGGCGCGACCGCGATCGGCCGGGCCAGGCCGGGGGCGAAGCCGGCCGCCTGGTCGGCCAGCCAGCCGGACACGGCCGTGACCCGGGCCGAGGCCCGCAGCACCCTGGCGCAGGCGGCCCTGGCCGCCGGGCGGGTCCGGGCCAGGCGCACGTCGGTGCCGTGCAAGGTGGTGACCAGCGGCAGGCCGGTCCGGGCGGCCAGGGCCTGCACCCCGGCCGGGAACCACCAGTGGGCGTGGACCAGGTCGGCCCCCCGGGCCGCCCGCCGCGCGGCCAGGGCGCCGGCGCCCAGCAGCCCGGCCAGGGCCACGGCCCCGGAGGGGGACGCCGCCCGGCGGTGCATCTCGCCCGCGTAGGCCAGCCGCTCGGCCCGGCGGGGCGCGTAGCGGTAGCGGCGGACCTTGACCCCGCCCAGCCGCTCCGATGGGGCCAGCCCCTGGGCGGCCGGGGCCACGGCCACGACCTCGACCCCCTCGGCCTTCAGGGCGGTGGCCAGCCGGAGCAGGAACCCCCCGGTCAGGTCGCCGGCGCTCCGCGGGAACGCGTGGGCCAGGAACACCACCCGGAG
>CALGFH010000197.1 GCA_937881255.1 uncultured Actinomycetes bacterium | reverse complement strand
TCGGCATGGTCGCAGCATATGAGCGGCGGGCAGGCACCGATGTCATGAGCACGACACAAGGACCTACAGCTACCTGCTTGCCGGCCACCTCGGGCTCGGCCGGTGGCAGGCCAGCAGCGGTCCGATCGCCTCCCACAGTTCGTCGGGTCACAAGGGCGGTCGTCATAGCGGCGCATCATGCCCACCCAGCTACGACACACCGAGGGCGGCATCGCTCGGGCCCTGTTCCGGGTGGCCGTGTCCGGCCGAAAGGAGCAGGAGGCGTCGTTCTTCACCGTCATCGTGTGGCGCGACCAGGCCGAGCATGCCGCCGAGTCCCTGTCGAAGGGCAGCCGCGTGGTAGTTGTGGGCCGCCTGCAGCAGCAGAGCTGGTCGGCTGAGGACGGCAGCGCCCGATCCACCGTCCAGGTCGTGGCCGACGAGCTGGGGCCGAGCCTGCGCTGGGCGACGGCGACGACCAGGGCGACGAGGAACTCCAGCGGCTAGAGCACTTGGCGAGCCAGCCACCTATTGACGTCGCTGGCCAAGGACACAGAACTCGTTCCCTTCGGGGTCTGCCAATACAACCCACGATTGATTACCCTGACCAATATCAACACGCTGCGCGCCATGAGCCACCATACGAGCCACCTCGGCGTCCTGGACATCAGGCCTGAAGTCGAGATGCAGTCGGTTCTTGACCTTCTTGCTCTCATCAAGCCGGACGAAGTCCAACCCCGGCAGGCGATCCGGCTCCGGGCGGATCTCGAACTCCTCATCGGAGGAGTGGATCACAACCCAACCAAGAGCCGCAGCCCACCACTGCCCCAACCGCGTCAGGCCGGGTCGGCGGCTCCTGGGCTAGCGCTCGGGCGTCAGGCGGCCGCCGGCCCGGGTGCGGACCTGGTTGGAGTGGTGCTCGGCCTCGCGGACGACCCGGGCGGCGTCGACGGCGACCAGCTCGCCGTGCCGCTTGAGGATGCGGCCGTCGACCAGCACGGTGTCGACGTTGGCGGGGGTGACCGACCGGACCACGGTCGACTCCAGGTCCCCGACTGGGGCGACGTTGAGGCCGCCGCCGTCGACCAGGATGAGGTCGGCCCGCTTGCCGGGGGTGAGCGAGCCGCAGACGGCCTCCAGGCCGAGGGCGCGGGCACCGTTGATGGTGGCCAGCTCGATGCAGCGGCGGAAGCCGAGTGGGGCCAGCCCCTCGGTGTCGGTGCCCTGCCAGGGGATGGCCATGTTCCAGGCCACGTTCATGGCCTCGAACAGGTTGACGGGGGCCAGGGAGGCGGCGTCGATCGAGAGGCTGACGCAGACGCCGGCCTGAAGCATCCGCAGCAGCGCCGCCCGCGGGTCGCCGGCCTCGCCCAGGCGCAGCTCGGAGTGGACGGCGAAGCTGAGCGGGGTGCCGGTGCGGGCCATCGCCTGCCGGTCGTCCTCGGTGGCGGCCAGGAAGTGACAGAGGAGGAAGTCGGGACCCAGGTAGCCCTTCGCCTCCAGCTCGAGGGCCTGCACGGCGGTGCTGGCGCCCTGGACGGTGTGGATGGCCACCGGAAGGCCCCGCGAGCGCGCCTCGGCCATCTCCCGGTCGAACACGGCCAGCTCGCCCAGGTCGGGGCCGCGGAGGTTGACCCCCAGATGCACCAGCCCCTCGAACGGCGAGCCGGGCCCGAACCACTGGCCGGCGACCCGGTCGATGTCGGTGAAGTCGAGCGGCTCGTCCTCGGGCAGCAGGTCGCGGTGCCCGTAGGAGTAGCGGGCACGGACCAGGGCGTCGCGGTGGGCGGCGAGCTCGGCGTCGGCGTGGGCGGGGGAGCGGGTGTTGTGGGACCAGTTGTGGACGCAGGTGATGCCGGCCGACAGGCACTCGATCAGGCCGAGGGAGACGCTGGCGTAGAAGTCGTCCGGCTGGTAGGCGGCCGAGGTGGCCCATTTGGCCGGGAAGTACTCGAAGCCCTCGGCCACGTAGTTGCGGCCCAGGGTGCTCCACATGTGGAAGTGGCTGTCGACCAGGCCGGGCATGACGATCATGCCGGCGGCGTCGATGACCTCCGCCCCGGGGGCGGCCAGCCCGGGGCCGACGGCGAGGATGCGGCCGCCGTCCACCTCCACGTCGGCCCGGGGCAGGGTGCCCAGCTCGGGGTCCACCGAGACGACGGCGCCGCCGCGGATCAGGTAGTGGCCGCGGCGGGGGCTGGGTTGGTCGGTCATCGTGCTCCCTTCTCGAGCCCCACGAGCTCGCGCAGGATCGGCGGGTCGTCGCGTAGGGTGGCCGGCGGGCCGGACCAGGCGACCGTGCCCGCCTCGCCGAGGATGCAGACCCGGTCGGCGAGCGCCAGGGCCAGGTCCACGTTCTGCTCGGCCAGCAGTACGGCCTGACCCTGGCCCCGGATCTGGCCGAGCCGGTCGGTGATCAGGTCGAGCACGGCCGGGGCCAGCCCCTCGGACGGCTCGTCCATCAGCAGCAGCCGCGGGTTGGTCATCAGTGACCGGCCGATGGCCAGCATCTGCTGCTCGCCGCCGGACAGGGTGGCGGCCGGCTGGCCGCGCCGCTCCACCAGCCGGGGGAACAGCTCCCAGACGCCGTCCAGGTCCCAGTCGCCGGGGCGGGCCGCGATGCGCAGGTTCTCCTCGACGGTCAGGCTGCCGAACACCCGGCGGCCCTGGGGAACCAGGCTGACGCCGCGCCGGGCCACCTGGTAGGCGGGCAGGCCGGTGACCTCCTCCCCGGCGACCCGGACCGACCCGCCGGTCGGCGCCGGCGGCCGCAGGCCGCAGACGGCCCGCAGCAGGGTCGTCTTGCCCATGCCGTTGCGCCCGAGCAGCGCCAGCAGCTCGCCGGCGGCCACCGTCAGGCTGAGCCCGCGCAGCACCGTGCCGGTGGCGTACCCGGCGGTCAGGTCCCTGACGTCAAGCATCGACCGTCCGCCCCAGGTAGACCGCCTGGACGGTGGGGTCGCCGCGCACCCGGTCGGGAGGGCCGAGGGCGATCGGGCGGCCGTTGTGCAGGCACAGCACCTCGTCGGCGAGGCTCAGGGCCAGTGTCATGTCGTGCTCGATCAGCAGCAGGGGCAGGCTGTCGGGCAGCGACCCGAGCAGCTCGCGGAGCCGGGACCGCTCGCCGGCCGACAGGCCGGCCGCCGGCTCGTCCAGCAGCAGCAGCTTGGGCGAGGTGGCCAGGGCCAGGGCGACCTCGAGCTGGCGCTGCTCGCCGTGGGACAGCTCGGCCACCCGGTCGCCGGCCCGGGCGGCGATCCCGGCCCGCTCCAGCGCCTCCATGGCGGCCAGCCCGACCCGGTCGCCGGGCCGGACGGGGCCGAGCCGCCGCCAGCGGCCCGGCTGGCCGGCCTGGGCGGCGAGGCGGACGTTGTCGAGCACCGACAGGCCGGCGAACAGGTTGCTGACCTGGAAGGTGCGCGACAGGCCCAGGCGCGCCCGCCGGTGGGCGGGCAGGCGGGTCACCTCCCGCCCGAACAGGAAGATGCGGCCCTGGCTGGGCGGCACGTCCCCGGCGATGAGGCGGAACAGGGTGGTCTTGCCGGCGCCGTTGGGGCCGATCACGGCCAGTCGCCGGCGGGGCCCCAGCGTCAGCGAGACCCCGTCGACGGCCACCAGCCCCCCGAAGCGCCGGCTCACGCCCTCCAGCCGCAGGACCGGCTCGGTCTGCCCGTCGGCCAAGGCCGGCTCACTGCCCGGTGTAGTCGCGGCTGAACACCGGGTGCTCCAGGAACGCCTCCTTGCCCTCGCTGCCGAACTGGCTGACCTCCGGGAAGGTCTGCTCGTCCACGCTCCAGAGGGTGCCGTCCTCGCGGCGGGCGACCTGGGTCCGGTAGACCGGCCCGACCACGTTGTTGGTGTCGTCGAAGGTGAGGGCGCCATAGAGGCTGTCCGACAGCGACACCTGCCGGGCCGCGTCGATGAATGCCTTGCCCTCGATCTTGCCGCCGGTCTTCTTCAGGGCCTCGGCGACCACCTGGGCCATGGTGTAGGCCCCGGCCGCGTACAGCGAGGGGATCTCCTTGTGCTGCTGCTCGTAGGCCTTGACGAAGTTCTGCACCACCGGAGAGTCGCGGCCCTCGACCCAGTAGGTGAAGCTCTGCAGATCGAGCGCCTCGTCGCCCACCTCGCGCAGGAACACCTGGTCGGCGAAGCAGCAGTTGCCGATCAGGGGGATCTTGTCCTTCAGCCCGAAGCCGGTCCAGGCCTTGTAGAGCAGGATCGCGTCGGGGCCGCCGGCCGAGCCGACGAACACCACGTCGGGGTTGGCCTGGCGGGCCTGGGAGACGTAGGTGCTGAAGTCCTGGGTGCCGAGCGGGTGCCAGACCTGCTTGGTGATCTTGCCGCCGGCCTCGACGAAGGCGCTGACGAAGCCGCCGCAGCTCTCCCAGCCGAAGGCGTAGTCCGGGCAGATGGTCACCGCCTCGCGGTGCCCCTGCTCGTAGGCCCACTGGCCGGCCGGGAAGTTGGACTGGCTGCTGGTGTAGCCGACCCGCAGCACCAGCGGGTCGAACTTGCGCTGGGTGAGATCGTCGGCGCCGGTCATCTGCACCGTCGGCAGCCCCCTGCCGGCCACGTAGCCGGCCACCGCATAGGCGGTGTTGGCCAGGATCGGCCCGGCCACCAGCTGGACCTGCTCCTGCTCGACCAGCCGGCGGGCCTTGGTGAGCGCCACGTCGGGGTCGCCGGTGTCGTCCTCGAACACCGTCTGGACGGTGGTGTCGCCGGCCTTGCCGCCGTTCTGGCTCCAGTACATCTCCCAGCCACGCCGCATGTCGGTGCCGAGCGCAGCCACGAAGCCGGTGACCGGCGAGATGAACCCGAGCTTCACGCTGCCGCCCGCCTGGCCGCCGCCGCCGTCCTCATCGGGTGCGCAGGCCGAGGCGGCCAGCGCCAGCGCCGTCACCACCACCAGCAGCCGGACGGTCCGCCGGGGCTGCCAACTCCAAGGGATCATGACTCCTCCTTCCTTCGAGGCCGCTGTGCCAGCGTCCCTGCCAGGCCTTCCAGCCCGCCCACGATCCCGCGGGGCGCGAACAGCACCACCAGGATCAACGCCACCCCGAGGACCGTCGGCCAGCGCTCCAGGTAGCTGCTGAGCCAGTACTCGGTGGCCACCACGATGCCGGCGCCGACCAGCGGGCCGAGCAGCGTGCCGGTGCCGCCCACGATCACCATCACCACCGCCAGCGCCGAACGTGGAAACGACACCGCCGAGGGGCTCATGAACTCCGAGTTCCAGGCCAGCAGGACCCCGGCCAGGCCGGCGAAGCCGCCGGAGACGACCATGGCGGTGAACTTCACCGCCCGTACCGAGTAGCCCAGGCTGGTCATGCGGCTCTGGCTCTCGCGCACCCCGCGGAGGGTGAGGCCGAACGGCGAGCGGGCCACGGCGGCCATGGCCAGCAGGCAGACGCCGTAGACGGCGGCGGTGAAGAAGTAGAACTGCCACCACTCGCCGATCGGCTCGGGCCGGCGGATGCCGGTCAGGCCGTTCTGGCCGCCGGTGACGCTGGACAGCTTCACGGCCAGCCCGAACACGGTGATGCCGAGGGCCAGGGTGATCATCAGGAACACGATCCCGCTGGTGCGCATGGTGGTGAGGGCGTACAGCACGCTGACGGCGAGGGTGAGGGCGCCGGCCACCCCCAGGGCGGCCGCCAGCGGCAGGCCCTGCACGGTCGCCCAGGCCACCCCGTAGGCGCCCGCCGCGGCCAGGCCGGCGTGGCCGAGGGAGACCAGCCCGGCCTGGCCGGCCAGCAGGTTGACGCTGCCGGCCAGCAGGGCGGCGATGAACCCCAGGGTGAGGAGCGACACCACGTAGCTGGGGAGCACGTACGGGGCGGCCACCACAGCCGCCACCGCCACCGCGGCGGCGGCCGCCTTGGCCAGCCGGGCGGTGATCACGGCCGCGACCTGCCGAACAGGCCCGAGGGGCGGAAGATCAGCACGATCGCCATCGGGGCGAACACCGCGAATGACGACAGCTCAGGCACCCAGACCTTGGAGAAGGCGTCCAGCAGCCCGATCAGGGCGCTGCCGACGGCCGCCCCCTGGAGGCTGCCGAGGCCGCCGACCACGACCACCACCAGCGCGAACAGCAGGATGTCGGTGTCGGCGCCCGGCCGCAGGGTGAGCAGGCCGGCGGCCACCACGCCGGCCAGCCCGGCCAGGGCGGCGCCGAAGACGAACATGGCGGTGAACACCCTCGGCACGTCGATCCCGAGCGACTCGGCCACCTCCCGGTCGTCCACCCCGGCCCGGATGAGGGCGCCCAGCCGGGTGCGGTGTTGCACGGCGTAGAGCAGGACGCCGACGGCCACCGCCAGCGACAGCACGAACAGCCGATACATCGGGTAGGTGACAGCGCCCAGCTGCACGCCGCCGGCCACGGCGTCGGGGATCGGGATGGAGCGCGGGTTGCCGCCGAACAGGGCCAGGCAGGCGTCGGCCAGGACCAGGGCGATGCCGACGGTAAGGAGGACCTCGGGTAGTTCCTGGCCTCGCACCCGCCGCAGCAGCAGCCGCTCGGACGCCAGCCCGATGACCGCGGCGGCGGTCGCCCCGGCCGCCACCGCGGCCAGGAAGTTGCCGCTGGCCGCGAAGGCGGCCACCCCGACGTACCCGCCGACCAGGTAGAAGGCGCCGTGGGCGAGGTTGACGATCTGCATCAGCCCGAAGACCAGGGTGAACCCGCTGGCGAGCAGGAACAGCAGTGCGCCGAAGCTCAACCCGTTCAGCGCCTGCAGTGCAACCTCGTCAAGCGACATCGCCCGGCACGGCCAGGGGTCCCACCTGCCTGGATGTTCAGAATCGCTACACGATTGTGCAGCGTCACTTTACGCTGGCCGGGGAACCTGTCAAGGACGCGCGGCGCAAGGGCTAGCGGCAGATGCCGACTTCGTCGCTGCGCTCGCCCGTCACCTCGAAGCTGTTCCACGGGCATGCGATGCTGGACGAGTCGCAGGAGCGGACCTACGGACACCCTACCGCCCAGTGGTCGCGGTTCGAAGCTGGACGCTCGGGAGGACCTCGGCCCCAAGTCTTGAGAGGAGTCCGCATGAAGACACCCCCGATCGTGTCGCCGGAGGAGTGGGAAGCTGCGCGCCAGGAACTGCTCGTGAAGGAAAAGGAGCTGACCCGCGCCCGTGACGCGCTCG
>CALGFH010000196.1 GCA_937881255.1 uncultured Actinomycetes bacterium | reverse complement strand
GTTCAGGTAGGCCTGGAGGGCGGCTGGGACCCGGACCGAGCCGTCGGGCTGCTGGTGGTTCTCGAGCAGGGCGACGATGGTGCGGCCGACGGCCACGGCGGTGCCGTTGAGGGTGTGCAGGGGGCGGTTGCCCTCGGGCTCCCTGACCCGGCAGCCGATGCGGCGGGCCTGGTAGTCGGTGCAGTTGGAGGTCGAGGTGAGCTCCCGATAGGTGCCCTGGGAGGGGATCCAGGCCTCGCAGTCGAACTTGCGGGCGGCCGAGCCGCCGAGGTCGCCGGCGGCGATGTCGACCACCCGGTAGGGCAGCTCGAGGGCCTGGAGGATCTCCTCCTCGCGGGCCAGCAGCAGCTCGTGCTCGGTGGCCGAGGCCTCGGGGAGCACGAACGACACCATCTCCACCTTGTCGAACTGGTGGACCCGGAAGATGCCCCGGGTGTCCTTGCCGTAGGACCCGGCCTCGCGGCGGAAGCAGGTCGAGAAGCCGGCGTAGCGCAGGGGCAGGGCGCCCGGGTCGAGCAGCTCGTCGCTGTGGTAGGCGACCAGCGGGACCTCGGAGGTGCCGGTCAGGTAGAGGTCGTCGTCGGCCGTGCGGAAGATCTGCTGCTCGTCGGTGGGCAGGAAGCCGGTGCCGAACATCGCCTCCCGGCGGACCAGCACCGGGGGGACCATGGGCACGAACCCGGCGGCGGTGAGGCGGTCCATGGCGAAGCGGACCAGGGCGAACTCGAGCAGCGCCCCCGGGCCGGTCAGGTAGCCGAAGCGGGCCCCCGACACCTTGGCCGCCCGGACGGTGTCGATCGCGCCCAGCAGCTCGCCCAGCTCCAGGTGGTCGCGGACGGCGAAGTCGAAGCCCCTTGGGGTGCCGACCCGGCGCAGCTCGACCGAGTCCTCCTCGCCGCCGGCCGGGGTGGCCGGGTCGGGCAGGTTGGGCATCCGGGCCTGGAGCTCGTCCAGCTCGGCCTGGGCGGCCCGCAGGCGGGCCTCGGCCTCGTCGAGGCGGCCCGACAGCTCCTTGAGGCCGGCCAGGACCTGCTCGCGCTCGCCGGGGGCGGCCCGGGCGACCTCCTTGCCGCGGCGCTTCTGCTCGGCCCGCAGGGCGTCGACCTCGGTGACCAGCCGCCGGCGCTCGGTATCGGCCGCCAGCAGCCGGTCGACCTGGTCGGCGGCGCCGGGGCCGCGCTTGGCCAGGGCGGCCTTGACCCCCTCGGGGTCGTCACGGACGGACCTCAGATTTAGCATGTCCCTAGGCTACCGGACCGGCGCAGCCCGATTTCGGAGCTACAATGCGGGAACTTTGGATGAAGGTCGGCTTCGACAGCTTCTCGGCGCCGTGGCCAGGGGCGAGCTGTCCACCGAGGACGCCGTGACCCGCCTGGCCGCCTTGCCGTTCGAGGACCTCGGCTTCGCCCGGGTCGACCACCACCGGGCGCTGCGGGGCGGGCCCGAGGTCGTCTACGGCCCCGGCAAGACCCCGGCCGAGGCGGCCCGGATCGTGGCCGCCCTGCTCGCCCAGGACGCCTCGCCGGTGCTGGTCACCAAGGCCACGGCCGAGCACGCCGAGGCGGTCCGGGAGGTCGCCCCCGGGGCCCGCTGGCACCCCCGCTCGGGGATGCTGGTCTGCCGGCCGGCCGAGCCGGACGGGTCACGGGCCGGGCTGGTCGGGGTGGTCTGCGCCGGGACCGGCGACCTGCCGGTGGCCGAGGAGGCCTGGGTCACGGCCGAGGCGTTCGGCTGCCGGGTCGACACCCTGGCCGACGTCGGCGTGGCCGGCGCCCACCGGCTGTTCGCCGAGGCGGCCCGCCTCCAGGCGGCCGACGTGCTGGTGGTGGTGGCCGGGATGGAGGGCGCCCTGCCCTCGCTGGTCGCCGGGATGGTGGCGGCGCCGGTGGTGGCCGTGCCGACCAGCGTCGGCTACGGGGCCGCCTTCGACGGCCTGGCCGCCCTGCTGGCCATGCTGAACTCCTGCGCCGTCGGGGTCAGCGTGGTCAACATCGACAACGGGTTCGGGGCCGGCGCCCTGGCCGCGAGAATGCTGCGGATCCGGAGCCGCGCATGACCTTCGCCTACTTCGACTGCTTCGCCGGCGTGGCCGGGGACATGGTGCTGGGGGCGCTGCTGGACGCCGGCGGGTCGCCCGACGCCCTGCGGGCGGGGCTGTCGGGGCTGCCCGTCGACCCGTTCGAGCTCGAGGTGACCCAGGTGGAGCGGGGCGGGATCGGCGCCACCCACGTCCGGGTCAGGGCCGAGCGCTCCCACGTGATCCGCACCTGGGCCTACCTGCGGGGCGCCCTGGGCGAGGCCGACCTGCCGGCCCCGGTCCGCGACCGGGCCCTGGCCAGCTTCGGCCGGCTGGCCGAGGCCGAGGGCCGGATCCACCGCAAGCCGGTCGACCAGGTCCACTTCCACGAGGTGGGGGCGGTGGACGCGGTGGTGGACATCGTCGGCAGCGCCCTGCTCCTGCACGACCTGGGCGTGGCCGAGGTGTGGGCGTCGCCGGTGGCCACCGGGACCGGCCTGGTCCGGACCGAGCACGGGATGCTGCCGGTGCCGGCGCCGGCGGTGGTGGAGCTGCTCGGTGGGGTGCCGATCTACTCCGGCGGGGTCGCGGCCGAGCTGACCACCCCGACCGGGGCGGCCATCCTGGCCGCCAGCGCCGGCCGCTACACCGACCTGCCGCCGATGCGGGTGGCCGCCACCGGCTACGGGGCCGGGACCCGGCAGCACGACGAGCTGCCCAACCTGCTCCGGGTGCTGCTGGGCGAGCGCACCGAGGACGACCCGTCCGGCGACGGCGGGCTGGTGCTGGAGGCCAACCTCGACGACATGACCCCGGAGCTGGCCCCCTGGGTGCTGGAGCGGCTGTTCGAGGCCGGGGCGGCCGACGTCTGGTTCACCCCGATCCACATGAAGAAGGGCCGGCCCGGCATCACCCTGTCGGTGCTGTGCACCCCGGGCACGGACGCGGCCGTGCGCGAGCTGCTGTGGCGCGAGACCTTGCCGGGGGGCAAGGTCCGGGTCAAGCTGGGCCTCGACGGCGGCCGGGTGGTCAACGTGGCCCCCGAGTACGCCGACTGCGCCCGCCTGGCCGCGGCCACCGGCCGGCCCCTCAAGGACCTCATGGCCAGGGCCCAGGCGGCCGCCCTGGCCACCCTGGACGCCGAGGACCGCGCCCCCTAGGCCACCGGCACGGCCGGGCTGACCAGCAACGGCTCCCGCAGCTCGACCTCTTCCAGGCCCTCGACGTAGCTGCGGACGGTGCCGAGCTGGACGGCCATCTCGACCGGCATCTGGCGGTCGGCGGCCCGGGTCTCGCGCTCCGAGGTCAGGTAGGTGAGCTCGGTGAAGCCGGTGCCGTCGGCGTGCTCGGCCACGGTCACCCCGAGGACGTGGGGGGCGCGGTCGCGCAGGGTCCGCTCGACCTCGGCCCGCATGGCGGCCAGGCGGACCGGGTCGGCCAGGCGGCCCTGGACCACCCGGACGAAGCCGGCCTCGCCGGCGTCGCCGTCCTTCATGGTGTGCACCACCGGGCAGTCGTACCAGCTGCCGGGACCGGCCAGGTGGCGGTCGGCCGCGGCCTGCCAGGCGGCCAGCTCCGGCCGGTCGCGGTCGCGCCGGGCCGCCGCCTCGGTGTCGTAGCGGAGGACCAGGACCAGCTCGCCGCCGTCGCCGATGCCGGCGGTCAGCCGCCGCCAGCCGAGCACGCCGGCGCCGAGCTCCCGGCGAAAGCGGTCGATCTCGGCCAGCGTTGCGGCGCCGTCAACGGCCTGACCGCGCAGAATCCGGATGAACACCGCAGCTACCCCCCAGGTCGACGAGCGGCTCAGCCTACCCGGCACGCCCGGCCGTCTCAATCTCGGGGGTGCGGGCCTCGCGGCGCATGCGCAGCCCGACCACGCCCAGGGCGACCCCGAAAGCGATCGAAACCAGGGCGAGCAGGCTGTGGACGGCCTTGAAGGCGGCGTCGTGGGCGGGGTCGCTGACGATGTTCCAGATGCGGGTCGCCCACACCCAGATGGTCCAGGCGGCCGCGGCCAGCAGCAGGGTCGAGCGGGATCGGAGGGTTCGCATGGCCAGATCCTACGGCGTGGGGGCCGGTCCCGCCGCCGCGGCCGGGGCCCGGGTGGGCTCGTCCAGGCCGAGGGTGCGGGCGATGTTGGTCTTGAGGATCTCGCTGGTGCCCTCGTACAGGCGCATGGCCCGCACGAACCGGGCCCAGCGCTCGACCCCCATCTCGGTCATGTAGCCGTTGCCGCCGAACACCTGGATGGCCCGGTCGGCCACCCTGCCGACCATCTCGGTGGCCACGTACTTGGCCATGGCCGCCTCCTGGCGGCCGTCGGCCCCGGCGTCGAGGCGGGCTGCCAGGTCGTAGACCAGCAGCCGGGCCTGGGTCAGCTCGGCCAGGGTGTCGACCACCATCCCCTGCACGTACTGGTTGGCCCCGATGCGGCGGCCGAACGCCTCCCGGACCTTGGCGTACTCGAGCATCCGCTCGTACAGGTGCTGGGCGACCCCGACGGCCATGGCGGCGATCGAGACCCGGCCGCCGTTGATCCAGCGCATGGCCGAGTAGAAGCCGTAGCCCTCCTTGCCCAGCAGGGCGTCCTCGCCGACCCGGCAGTCGGTGAAGACCAGCTCGGCCTGGTGCTCGTCGTACATGGTCCGCTGGCGGCGGCCGACCTCGAACCCGGGCGCGTCGGTGTCGACCAGGAAGCAGCTGATGCCGCCGCGGGCGCCCTTGCCCGGGTCGGTGACGGCGAACAGGATCACGTAGTCGGCCTCGGCCCCGTGGGTGATGAAGTGCTTGCGGCCGTTGATCACCCAGCCGCCGTCGGCCCGCTCGGCCCGGGTCCGGATCCGGGTCGCGTCCGAGCCGGCGTCGGGCTCGGACAGGGCGAAGCAGGCCTCCCGCTCGGCCCGCATGGTCGGCTGGAGGTAGCGCTCCTGCTGGGTGGGCGTGCCGTCGAGCAGGATCGGGGTCGGCCCCTCGACGCTGGGGAGCACCCCGCCGGGCATGGCCAGGAGCAGGCCATGGCGCATGCACTCCTCGACGCACAGGACCAGGCCCAGGTAGCCGACCCCGCCACCGCCGGCCTCCTCGGGCATGAACAGCGAGTAGTAGCCCTCGGCGGCCGAGCGCTTGCGCAGGGCCCGCTTCTCCTCCTGAAGGGAGGCGAAGGTGCCGGTCTCGGTGATCTCCTGGGCGTACTGGGCTTCCTTGGGGGCGATCTCCCGCTGGATGAAGGTCCGGATCGCCTCCCGGAGCGCGACCAGTTCCTCGGGCAGTTGCACGACCGTCATCTGGGCACCACCTCCGCTGCTGACACCGTGTCCCAGCCTAGACCACCCGGCGGCCGTCCTGGAACACCGCAAGGGGTCGTTGCAGGGCGGTGATGTCGGTGGCGGCGTCGCCGTCGGCGACGAGCACGTCGGCGGCCGCTCCCTGGCGCAGGACGCCCCGGTCGGCGACGCCCAGCAGGTCGGCGGCCTCGCCGGTGGCCGCCCTGACGGCGGCCAGGGTGTCGAGGCCGGCGTCGACCATGAAGGCGGCCTCGCGAGCCGCCCCGCCGCCGTGAGGGTTGTCGGGGGTGCCGGCGTCGGTGCCGGCCACGGCCGGGACGCCGGCGGCGACGGCGGCCCGGAACGACCGGGCCTGGGCCTCGGCGGCCGGCCGGGCCCGGGCCTTGATCCATTCGGGCACGCTCGGCCCGCCGAGGATCCCGTGGGGGGCCAGGAAGGTCGCGGACAGCCGTGCCCCGGTGGCCAGGAACAGCTCGATGGCCGCCTCGTCCAGGAACATGCCGTGCTCGATCGAGTCGACCCCGGCCCGCAGGGCCGACGCCACCCCGCCCTCGCCGATGGCGTGGGCGGCCACGGTCAGCCCCAGGCGGTGGGCCTCGTCGACCAGGGCGTCCAGCTCCGGCTGGGTGTAGGCGGGCTCGCGGGGGTCGACCCCCTGGGTGAGCACCCCCCCGGTGGCCACCACCTTGATGCAGCGGGCCCCCATGGCCAGGTTGGCCCGGACGGCCGCCCGCATGTTGTCGACCCCGTCGGTGACCCGCCCCAGGTACGGGATGTGGCCGCCGGTCATGGTCACCGCCGGGCCGGAGGCGACCACCCGCGGCCCGGCGACCGTGCCCGCCTCGACGGCCCGGCCGACCAGCACCGCCTCGGCCCCGGGGGCGCCGAGGTCGCGGACCAGGGTGACGCCGTGCTCGAGCTGGCGGCGGGCGTTGGCCACGGCGGTCAGGGTCCGCTCGGCCTCGCTCCCGGGCACGTCGGCGGCCAGGTCGGGCCCGCCGCTGGCCACCAGGTGGACGTGGGCGTCGACCAGCCCGGGGAGCAGGGTGGCCCCGGGGAAGTCGAGGGCCGGGAGCTGCCCGGCGCCCTCGGGGAGGCCGGCGGCCGGCCCGGCGTAGGCGATGCGGCCGCCCTCGACGAACAGGGCGGCGTCGGGGACGGGCTCGGCCCCGGTGCCGTCGACCAGCCGCGGGGCGCGCAGCACGACGGGGTCGGGGGTCTCGGGGCCGGTCATGTGGAGTGTGGGCGAAGGGGGACTTGAACCCCCACGTCCTTGCGGACACAGGAACCTGAATCCTGCGCGTCTGCCAATTCCGCCACTCGCCCAGGGGAATCGAGCGGGGATTGTAGCACGGCCGTGACCACCCGAGCCGAGGAACCCGCTGGTCACCGACTAGAGTGGGTACACTGCCGCGAGCCGGTTGGCTGAGCGGTTGGCTGCGCAGGGAAGGAGTGCCCGAGGGCTCGGACCATGAGGATCTTGCGGGACTTCGAGCGGCGCCTCGAGGGCGCGGTGGAAGGGCTGTTCGCACGGGCCTTCCGCTCCGGGGTGCAGCCCGTCGAGCTGGGCAAGCGCCTGGTCCGGGAGGTGGAGGACGGGCGCACGGTCGGGGTGAACCGGGTGTACGTGCCCAACGTGTACGTCTACCAGCTGTCGCCCGGCGACCGGGAGCGCTTCGCCGACTACGAGGTGGCCCTGGCCCAGGAGCTGGCCGCCCTGGCCGTCGACACCGCCCGGGAGCGCGACTGGGCCATGCTCGGGCCGGCCCGGATCGAGTTCGAGACGGCCGACGACCTCGAGGTCGGCCGCTTCCGCCTGGAGAGCCGGGTCGAGGCCGACGAGCAGGAGCGGGACTACGCCGCCGCCCCGGCGGCCGGCCAGCCGGTCGGCCCCCACACGGCCATGCTCCCCGGCCAGCGCCCCCGGGCCAAGGTGCAGGCCCCGGCCAGCCTGGTCCTGGTCCAGGGGGGTCAGCCGATCCGGACCTGGCCGCTGGCCACCGGCGAGATCTCGATCGGCCGGGCCGAGCAGTCCGACATCCCCCTGGCCGACCCGGGGGTGTCCCGCAACCACGCCCGGGTGGTGCGCGAGGGCGACGACTTCATCGTCGAGGACCTCCGCTCGACCAACGGCACCGAGGTCAACGGCCAGCCGATCCGGCGCCGCCGCCTGGCCAACGGCGACATGCTGAAGCTGGCCAGCTCGACCCTCCAGTTCCGGCGGGAGGGCTGATGCCGCCGATCTTCCTGCTCCTGGTCAAGATCGCCTTTCTGGTGATCCTGTACCTGTTCGTGGCCAGGGCGGTCCGGGCGGTGACCCTCGACGTGTTCGGGCCGAGGGCCGAGCGCCGCCGGGCCCGGCCGGCCCGGGCGCCCACCCGCCCGGTGCCGCGCACCGGCGGTCCCGGCCGCCCGGCCCGGCGCCTGCCCAAGGAGCTGGTGGTGACCGACGAGGGCGGCCGGCGCACCGTCCCGCTCAAGGAGTCGCTGACCGTCGGGCGGGCGGCCACCTGCGACATCGCCATCCGCGACACCTACGTGTCGAACGTGCACGCCCGCATCTACCAGCGGGACGGGTCGTGGTGGCTGGAGGACCTCGGCTCCACCAACGGCACCTACATGAACCGGACCCGGGTCCAGCAGCCGACCGCCATCGGCCCCGGCGACGAGGTCAAGATGGGCAAGGCCACCCTGGAGCTGCGCCGCTGATGCGCCTGGTATTCGCGGCCGCCACCGACGTTGGTCGGATGCGCAAGAACAACGAGGACAGCTACCTCAGCTCCAAGCCGGTGGCCGCGGTGGCCGACGGCATGGGCGGCCACAGCGCCGGCGAGGTGGCCAGCGCCATCGCCATCGAGGAGCTGGCCGCCCTGGGCGACCGGGGGCCGTGGGAGAACGAGACCGCCGCCACCGACGACCTCAAGCAGGCCATCCTCCGGGCCAACCGGCGCATCCGCGAGATGGCGGCCAGCGACCGCAAGCTGAACGGCATGGGCACCACCCTGGTCGCCCTGCTCGAGGACGGCGACATGGTGCACGTGGCCAACGTCGGCGACTCCCGCGGCTACCTGCTCCGCCAGGGCGAGCTGTCCCAGGTCACGGTCGACCACTCGCTGGTCCAGGAGCTGGTCGACGACGGCCGGCTGTCCCCCGAGGACGCCGAGCGCCACCCCCAGCGCAGCGTCATCACCCGCGCCCTGGGGATCGACCCCGAGGTCGAGTTCGACCTGTTCACCTACAAGCTGCAGATCGGCGACCGGCTGCTGCTGTGCTCGGACGGCCTCTCGGACGTGGTCGAGCCGACCCAGATCCGCAAGGTGCTGCTGCGGGTGCGCAGCGCCCATCGGGCGGCCCGGGAGCTGGTCACGGTGGCCAACGAGCAGGGCGGCCCCGACAACATCACCGTGATCGTGGTCGACGCCGTCGACGAGGCCGCGGCCGAGGTCGAGGAGGCCGGCGGCGACACCACCGGCGACCTGGCCGCCGGGTCGGCCACCGGGGCCCTGCCGGTGGTCGGCGACGCCGAGCTGGACGGCGACCGGAGAGGTCGCGGCGGCGGGCGCGCGGCCAGGGCGGCCAAGGACCGCTCGCTGGCCATGCACCGGCGCCTCCAGCGGGTCCTGATCGCCGGGATCGTGGTCGTGGCCCTGGCCGTGCTGCTGGTCGCCGGGCGCAGCTTCCTGCTCAGCCGCTACTGGGTCGGCTTCGACGGCGACGCCGTGGCCGTCTTCCAGGGCGTCCCCGGCGACGTGGCCGGGATCCGGTTCTCGCGCATGGTCGAGCACAGCCCGGTCAGCCGGGCCCAGGTCCCGGCCGGGTACGCCGCCCGGCTGGAGGACGGGGTCCAGGCCGACGGCCTGGCCGACGCCCGCAGCATCGCCCTCTGCGCCCCCCTGGTGTTCAGCCCCGACGGCTGCACCGGGGCGGCGCCGGCGGCGTCGACCACCACCCCGACGACGGCCGCGGCGACCACCACCACCCGGGCCCCGGGAGGCTGATCGGTGGAATCCCGCCGCAACGTCGAGCTGTCGCTGCTGCTCCTGGCCCTGATCCTGTCGGTCGGGGCGTACGTGATCGTCGGCCTGGCCGCCGACAACGAGGTGCCATCGGGCAGCGCCGGCTACGGGGCCACCCTGGCCGGCCTGTTCCTCGGGGCCCACATGGTGCTGCGCTGGAAGGCCCCCCAGGCCGACCCGATCCTGCTCCCGGGGGCGGCCCTGCTCAACGGCCTCGGCCTGGTCATGGTCCGCCGGCTCGACTACGCCGAGGCGGCCAAGGAGAACTACCGCCCCGAGGCGCCGGCCCAGGCCCTGTGGACGGTGCTCGGGGTGGCCGTGTTCGTGGCCGTGATCCTGGTCATCCGCGACCACCGGGTGCTCGACCGCTACCGCTACAGCTGGCTGCTGCTGGGCGTGGTCCTGCTGATGCTGCCGGTCCTGCCGGTGCTGGGCCGGGAGATCAACGGCGCCCGCCTCTGGGTGCGCATCGGCCCCTTCTCCGGCCAGCCGGCCGAGGCGGCCAAGATCGCCCTGGTGGTGTTCCTGGCCGCCTACCTGGCCGAGCGCAAGGAGCTGCTGGCCACCGCCACCTACCGGGCCGGGCCGTTCCTGCTGCCCGAGATCAAGTACTTCATGCCCCTGCTGCTGGCCTGGGCGGCCAGCCTGTTCGTGCTCTTCTTCGAGAAGGACCTCGGCTCCAGCCTGCTGTTCTTCGGGGTGTTCGTGATCCTGCTGTACGTCGCCACCGGCCGCTTCTCCTACGTCGCGGCCGGCCTCGGCCTGTTCGTCACCGGGGCGGTGATCGCCTACAACCTGTTCGGTCACGTCCAGACCCGGGTGGCGACCTGGCTGGACGTCTGGGCGTACTACGACGACCGCGGCTTCCAGCTCGCCCAGGGGCTGTTCGCCATGGCCACCGGGGGGATCCTCGGCCAGGGCTGGAACCAGGGCCGGCCCGACTTCATCCCGTTCGCCTCCACCGACTTCATCTTCGCCGCCTTCGGGGAGGAGCTCGGCCTGCTCGGGGTCACGGCCATGCTGCTGGTCTACCTGCTGATGGTGTTCCGGGGGCTGCGGATCGCCCTGGCCGCCCCCGACGACTTCGGCAAGCTGCTGGCCGTCGGGCTGGTGACCAGCTTCGCCCTCCAGGTGTTCGTGATCGTCGGCGGGGTCACCCGGCTGATCCCGCTCACCGGCATCACCCTGCCCTTCGTGAGCTTCGGCGGCTCCAGCCTGCTGGCCAACTACGCCCTGATCGCGCTGCTGTGCCGGATCTCGGACGAGGGCACCCCGGCCCCGGCCGGGCGCCCCGCCCCCGCCGACCCCGGGGAGGTGACGGTCGTCCGATGAACCGGCAGATCCGGCGGGTGGCCGTGGTCGTCCTGGTCGCCTTCATGGCCCTGCTCGCCGCCCCCCTGTACTGGCAGGTGCTGGCGGCCGACCGGCTGGCCAACGACTCCCGCAACACCCGGGTGCTGATCAAGGAGTACTCGATCGAGCGGGGGCCGATCGTGCTCGCCAACAACTTCGAGGTGGCCAGGTCGGTCCGCTCCACCAGGCGTGGCGACCCGCTGGAGTTCGTCCGCGAGTACCCCCAGGGCCCTCGCTACGGCATGGTCACCGGCTTCTACTCGCTGGTCTTCGGCCGCACCCTGGCCGAGCAGGAGTTCAACTCGTTCCTGCTCGGGCGGGCCCCCGAGCAGTTCGGCCAGAACGTCACCGACCTGCTCACCGCCCGCGAGACCCCCGGCGGCACCCTGGTCCTGACCCTCGACCGGGCCACCCAGGCGGCGGCCGAGGGGGCGCTGGGAGGGCGCAAGGGGGCGGTGGTCGCCCTCGACCCGCGCACCGGGGCCGTGCTGGCCATGACCACCTTCCCCCGCTACAACCCCAACCAGCTGTCCAGCCACAACCCGGAGGAGATCCGGCGCAACTGGGAGCGCCTGATCAACGACGAGGACGGGCCGCTGCTGAACCGGGCCGCCGGGGCGCTGTACCCCCCCGGGTCGACCTTCAAGGTGGTCACGGCGGCGGCGGCGCTGGAGAACGGCACCTCCATGAGCGACGAGCTGCCCTCCCCGGACGTCTACGACGTGCCCCAGACCTCGGCCGACATCCGCAACTTCGGCGGCTCCAGCTGCGGCGGGGGCGGCACCCTGACCCTGACCGAGGCGCTGCGGATCTCCTGCAACACCACCTTCGCCGCCCTCGGGGTCGAGCTGGGCAGCGAGAAGCTGGCCGCCGAGGCCGAGAAGTTCGGCTTCAACCAGCCCAGCCCCTACCAGCTCCCGGCGGCGACCAGCTCGATCCCCGAGGAGCAGGACGTGCCCGCCACCGCCCAGAGCGCCATCGGCCAGCGCGACGTCCGCGTCTCCCCGCTCCAGATGGCCACGGTGGCCGCGACCATCGCCAACGGCGGCCGGCGGATGGGGCCGTTCGTGGCCCAGCGGGTCGTCTCCGACAAGGGCTCGGTGGTCAAGCGGTTCGAGGGGGAGGACTTCGGCCAGGTGATCCCCGAGCAGGTGGCCGGCGACCTCCGGGACATGATGCGCCAGGTGGTCGAGAGCGGGACCGGGGTCAACGCCCGGATCCCCGGCCTCGAGGTGGCCGGCAAGACCGGCACCGCCCAGCACGCCCAGGGCCGGAACCCGCATGCCTGGTTCATCGGCTTCACCGGGTCGGGGGACCGCCAGATCGCGGTCGCGGTGGTGGTCGAGGAGGGCGGCGACGTGGGCAGCGAGATCACCGGCGGCCGCACCGCCGCCCCGATCGCCCGGGACGTCATGCGGGCCTACATGGGAGGGGGATGATGATCGTCGCCCTGCTCGGGGACCGGTACCGGCTCGGGGAGCGGCTGGCCGGCGGCGGCATGGGGTCGGTGTACCGGGCGGTCGACGAGAGCCTCGGCCGGCCGGTCGCGGTCAAGGTGCTGCGCCGGGAGCTGGCCGACGAGCCGGCCTTCCTGGAGCGGTTCCGGCGCGAGGCCAGGGCCGCGGCCGGGCTGTCGCACCCCGGGGTGGCCGGCGTCTACGACTACGGGGAGCTGGGCGGGAGCGCCTTCATCGTGATGGAGCTGGTCGAGGGCGAGACCCTGGCCGAGCGGATCGCGGCCAGGGGCCGGCTGCCCTGGAGCGAGGCCTTCGCCCTGGGCGAGCAGGTGGCCCGGGCCCTGGCCGCCGCCCACGCCCACCGGCTGGTCCACCGGGACGTCAAGCCCGGGAACATCCTCATCGGGCCGGGCGGGCGGGCCAAGGTGACCGACTTCGGCATCGCCAAGGCGGCCAGCTCGGCCACCCTGACCAGGACCGGCATGGTCCTGGGGAGCGCCAGCTACGTGGCCCCCGAGCAGGCCAAGGGCGACGACGTCGGCCCGGCCACCGACCAGTACGCGCTCGGGTGCGTGCTGTTCGAGGCGGTCTGCGGGCGGACCCCCTACGCCGGCGCCAACCCGGTGGCCATCGCCACCCAGCACGTCTCGGCCCCGGTGCCCGACCCGCGCCAGCTCCGGCCCGACCTGCCGGTCCCGGC